>NZ_JBHSEF010000010.1:0-136660 GCF_042649045.1 Chryseomicrobium palamuruense
ATGCAAAATCAAATTTTGCATGGCATTTTCTTTTATAAGAAACAACGTGTTCACTATTTGACGCTTACGTTTGAAAAAGGCGGTGTGTCTTGATGGAACTACTCATACAAGAATACGCAAAGCGATTGAAGCTCAGCTGGATACGTCAAAACTTTGATGAGATCGAGGCTACCTCGAATCAGGAATATCTACTTAAACTGATGGAGGCAGAAGTGCGTCAGCGTGAAGAACGGCGCACAAACCTCCTCTTTACTCAATCGCTCTTACCGCCGTTACCGAGCGTTGAATTCAAATGGGATGATATTGAGTACACTCAAGGGCTGAATCGCGAATACTTTTTAAACAGAGAATTCATGGAGAACAAAGAGAACCTGATTTTCTATGGAGGCGTGGGCACGGGCAAAACCTTTCTATCCACAAAGATCGGCTTAAATGCGATTCAAGAGACTGGATTAAACGTTCGTTTCTACACCATCGCAGGATTGGTGAACAAGTTGATGGATTTACATGAGAGAGGCACTTTGGGGAAGTTCTACAAACAGCTAGAGAAGGTCGATTTATTGATACTGGATGAGCTAGGGTATATCCCGCTACACAAGAGTGGCGCAGAATTACTCTTCCAAGTGATTAGCATGTGTTATGAGAGAAAGAGTCTGATCATTACAACGAACCTACGGTTCAGTGAGTGGAACCATGTGTTTGGAGACCCTATTTTGACCGAGGCCGTAATCGATCGTTTAATTCATCACTCACATCTCGTCGTCTTTAAAAGGCCGAGCAATCGAATGAAAGAATCATTGATGAATAACTAAATATGGTGGAGAGATGCATTTGGCAAGCAACATTTTTAATTGCCATTTCACACATTTCTTAAAAAAAGTACCTGTGCACGGAACAATTCAACACAATTTGCATGAATGAAGAGAGAAGCTTGATATGACGGGCTTTCTCTCTCATATTTATAAAATTGTAGTAAATAAATTGAATCGTTTGATACACAGGTACCTAAAAGGGAAATTCTGGAATGTGTTCAGGTGCCCCAGCTGGAATCCGGGGACGATCTCTCTCTGCGGGGACCTTCTCTATCCGAACGCTGCCTGTCAGTTTTCTCGAACCTCTCCTCCGATCTCCTCTGCCATCCTCTCATCAAACTTCTTCTACACATCCAGATATTCCACTTGCGATAACGCCCTGTTATGGAAACCCCTCTACAGAGCCGTTCATAACTAGCTTCTAGTTCTCGTTGCCGAACGGGTATGATAAAATAACCTTAATAGGTTACAGATGAGGTGGCTTGTATTTCGCAATTGAAAAGTAAGCCACTTTCGCAATCATTAAGTAAGCCACTAAAAATTCTCTGTATCCTTGAAATGTACAAGTGGGCTTTATTTGGAGAAGTGAGCATGATAGCGTAGTAAAGGCGTGAAACTATGTGGCAAGCCTTTCACGAGAGATTCATGCTCACAGAGGCTCCATGTCAAGCCTATTAACACATAAAATCAATTACAGCTCTCGTGCACAGAGTGGCAAATAATTTGAGTAGCGTTTTGGCTTACTTTTCAGTTGCGAAATACAGTGGCTCGTTTGCCCGAAAATACACTGCTATATCATATCACCCATATCACCAATCTACAGTCGATCATTGAACAAGGTGCCTTAATGTCTCATGCACGTATTAGACTAAATACATTATCTTATAAAGACGTAGCCAATCAAGATGTACAATCAAGGAGAAATCGGACAAGAATTCCGGTAGGTACTGGAGGCAACTTGCATGATTATGTGCCTTTTTATTTTGCCCCTCGCTCACCTATGTTGTATGTGCTATATATGCAACAAATTCCTCAAGACGATCTCGTTTACTTGATGACAAATACAGAAGTGGTTCAAAGACAATGTCCGAACTTCGTTTTTACGGATGCTCATGCGATCCGAAGATTGACGAACTTCTTTACAGATCTAGAGGATTTGAACCGAATTGATTGGGGTACGATGCGTGCCACGGTTTGGACAGATACAGATGAGGATCCCAATAGAAAAGCAAGAAGACAGGCGGAATTTTTAGTGCACAATGACGTTCCTCTCTCTGCTTGTATAGGATTTGCTGTATATAGCGTTGAAACGAAACAGAAGGTGGAGGCCATGTTAAAAGAAGCTGGCCTATCGTTGCCAGTTGCCGGTCGTCGTCAATTTTACTTCTAGAGGAGGTGGAGAAAATGATTCAATCCGTCAAAGGCAATCTACTTGAAGACCCAGCAGAAGCCTATGTAAATACAGTGAATACCGTCGGTGTGATGGGCAAGGGGATTGCTCTTCAGTTCAAGCAGGCCTTCCCTGATGTATTTAAACAATATGCGAAAGACTGTAAGAAGGGTCTAGTGGAGGTAGGGAAGATGCATAACGTTCAGGTGGAAGGATTAGCTGCCCCTAAGTATGTGATTAATTTTCCTACAAAAGAACATTGGCGCAATCCATCAAAACTTGAATATATCCAGGAGGGTTTACAAGATTTAGTCAGAGTTGTGCAGGATCTGAAGATCACATCCATTGCATTGCCTCCTCTTGGATGTGGAAATGGTGGACTGGATTGGCAAGTTGTACGACCGTTGATTTTAGAAGCTTTTCAACCCCTAGATGTAGAGGTGCATCTTTATGAGCCTCAAGGTACAACCCCCGATAGATGAGATGATTGTTCGAACAAATAAACCCAAAATGACCATGGGAAGAGCCTTGTTGTTGGCGGCCATGTCTCGTTATGCTGGTCCTGGTTATCGGATGTCGTTGTTGGAAGTTCAAAAGATTGCTTACTTCTTGCGCGAAGTAGGCGCCTTGCCCAAACTTCAGTTTGAAAAAAATCAATTTGGCCCCTATTCAGAAGGGTTGAACCATGTGCTTCAAGTGATGGAAGGTCATTATATACGAGGATATGGCGACAGAACACAAGGGGCAGAAATCTATTTAGTAGAGGGCGCGGCAGAAGAGGCCGAGAAGTTTTTGACGGAAAATGCGGAAGCCTTGAAATATTTACAGCGAGTTGCCGATTTGATCTATGGTTTTGAAACTCCTTATGATCTAGAGTTGTTATCCACAGTTGGATGGATTTTAAAAGAAGAGCCGACTAAGGTAAATGATAAACATTTCGTTCTTCAATCGGTACAAGATTGGAACGAAAGAAAGAAAAGAATATTCCCTGAGAACCACATTCTGCAGGTTTGGGATTACCTTGTGCATGAGGTGAATTTCAATTAAAGGGAAACTAGTGATCGTCTTCTGTAGGCGGTCACTTTTTAGTAAGGTGTATTATAAAGTTTTCTGATATTTAAATAAAAAAGTGATGTAATTTTATGTGTTGGAGAAATTTGCTATATTGATAAGTGGTTAAAAACAGGTGTCACCCAAAAAAATCAGATTATTCTCAACAATTGTATGGATATGCCATATGACCCTTGCTATGACAGGGGTAGCTGGATCTCTATAAATTGTGTGTAAATAGTGTGGGTGACAGGCACCAAATGGGAACCGGAGACATCGAACTTCTCTGGGGACCTTTTCTCTCCGAAATCTATTTATAAATCCTAATAATAATCCGCTCCTTTCGAGCTGCACATCTCTTCTGATCTTCTCTCCTCAATACTCTTCCATTTTCTTTCATACCCCACTTACGATAACGCCCAATTATGTAAACCCATCTAAAGAGGCACATGATTAAATTTATTATAAATGGAGTGAAATAAAAACGTATAATCCGTTTATAATTGTATAATATGTTTAAAAGTCATATAATAAACATAATATATATACGTAAATATCGTATGGAGATGATGTAATGTGAAAATCTTAAAGATGAGGATAGATGGTCTTTTCCTATTTGATGAGGGAATCGACCTCGATTTTGTTGCAAAGCAGCGTGTCACAGAACAGAACGATGCAGGGCTCTCCCACATTTTTGGCAATCTCTATCGACAGAATGTCGTCGGTATCATCGGGATCAACGCATCCGGCAAGACCACGGTCCTCAAGGCGTTGTCCTTCGTGATGGACATCTTTGAAAAGCAAGGGAAGCTGAATGACGAGAAATATGAGTTCCTAGCGAACGAAGAACATTTTCAAGTCGAAGTGTATTTTAAGTTCGAGGGTGACAAGTTGATGAAGATCCAATCGCTCGTCACACGAAATAGACAGGACCAGATGATCTTTGAGGAAGAAAAGATCTGGGTGAAAAAGATAGGCAAGGTGAAAAAACTGCTCTATACATTTTCGGACAAACATCTTCTGAAGGTGAGAAGTAGAGAGGACTCTCCTTATCTGGCTGATGACATGAGTATGATCATTGCCTACATGAAGAAACAGGAACCAAGAGAGATCATCGATCTGATCAGTGAGACGAACAAGAACGTCATGAAGGCGGCTGGGCAGATTCCTGTAGAGATGGTCAATTTTCTGGACAAGAGTATTGACTATTTGACAGAAGAACGGGATGCAAACCACCACGTGACTATCCGTCTGAAGTTCAAGGGACAAGACCAAGAGATCTATTTGACCAATCATCAGCATCTAGAAGCGTACCTGTCATCTGGAACCATCAAAGGACTGAATGTCTTGGCCGCAGTAGAAAAGGTGTTCCGGAGCGGCGGCATGTTGATCATGGATGAGATTGAGAACCATTTCAATAAAGAGGTCGTCCGCACGATTGTAAACTTCTTCCGAAACGAGCGTATCAATCCCAAAGGGGCCATGTTAGTATTCACGACTCATTATTCCGAACTGTTGGATGACTTTGAACGCAATGATAGTATCTATATCTCCCTGAAAGAGGACAAGCTCCGCATCAGAAATCTGAATGATCTGTTCAACCGAAGTGACTATAAGAAGAGCGAGGTCTATCAGAGCAGCTATGTAGGACCGACTGCACCTGCTTATGATGCCTATATGGACTTGAAGAGATACCTGCAACAGGTGCATAGCACATGAGTTCGCACGAACTGATTGCCTGTCTATGTGAGGGAGCAATGGAGAAGGCGATCGTAGAGATCTTACTGGACAACAAGAGGCTAATCTTTGAGCGGGAGCAACTCTTGGAAGAAGAGGTTCTTCGCTGTCGCAGTGCAAAAAACTTTGAGAGAGACCATCTAAATAAGACGACCAATGAGAAAATAACGGTCTACCGTATTCTTGATTCCAAAAAGGAAAATTTTAGTCAAGTCCATAATCTTGTGTAAAAACAACAGGGTAGATGAATTTCCATGAACGGTCCATATGGACCGTTAATTTTTTGATACATCATTTCAACTTTATTCGGAGAGGCGTAGGTGATAGCGTGCTGTTCGCCGCGTGATCCTCTCACGTGGCGCATCACGCTGTCCTCACCTGCGCAGAGGCTCCGTGTCAAGTTAAAATCGGTACCTGTGTACGGAACAATTCAACACAATTTGCATAAATGAAGAGAGAGGTTTGATATGACGGGGTTTCTCTCTCATAACCATAAAATTATAGTAAATAGTCAGAATCGTTTGGTACACAGGTACCTAAAAGGGGAATTATGGAATTTTTCCGCATGAACCAATTGGAGACAGGAAAAAAAGTACCTGTGCACGGAACAATTCAACACAATTTGCATAAAAAAAGAGGAGCTTGATATAAGAGGCTTTATCTCACATATTTATAGAATTGTAGTGAATTGACTGAGTAGTTTGGTACACAGGTACCTAAAAGGGGAATTCTGGAATATTTTCACGCGCATCCTTCAGACTTTTTTAACACTGATTCTCTTCCATCTAGTAATACCTCTGACACCAGTGAAAATTCCCACTTCGCAAAAGTGGGAATTTCTACCTGATAAAAGTAAGGACTCGTGCTCCCTTAAAGCACAATAAGCCCCCATGTTACTCCAAATCATCCCGCTCACCCTCCGCAGCTCCCTGCATCACTCGCCCACGCCACAAGAATCCACCCTTTTCATACAGCAGATCCATCTTCTCATCGACCACCTCGTGCGGGTCCTCATCCGCGAGGAACCTGTTCTGCAACACGAACTGGCAATACCCTAGCCGCGTGTGCGGATACGGGAACGGCATCATCTTTGGGAGAAGGTCCACGTCCAGGAAGCGGGGAGGGTCATTCCGTGTCTCGGCATAGTAGGGGAACGAACTATATGGATAGTCCTCGAGCTGGGTAACCATCGGCACGCTGGTTTCGATCGGATTCCGGTGGATGTATCCACTCGTATGGAGCAGGTCGAGGATACTTGGTACCTCCTTCGCCCAGTACCGCCGCTGGTAGATGCGGCCGACATGACCACGACTGTGACGGTAGACGTCGCTGTAGCGCCGGTTCACAAGGCGCATGATCTTACTGATGTCGCCAGCCTCCGCTCGGATGAGCACGTGGTAATGGTTCGTCATGAAGCAGAACGCGAGCATCCGAAAAGGCACGAGGTCATACGTATAGTCGAATGCACGCATCAACTCCCGCATGTCCCGAGGCGTCTCAAATATGTAGCGCCGATTGTTCCCTCTCAAGATACAATGATAGAAACTGTTCGGATTGAATTCTCGTCTTCGTTTTGGCACTTACTCCACCTCCCATGACTTGTGATAAGTTGAACCATACCACAACCTAAAATTGCGTGCAGGACGTCAAAATTTTATTTTGGAAGGCAAAATCGACTGAAAATGAAATTGTTTGAAGGACTTTTTTGTATGTTGATAAATTCCTCATATTTCTAGAGAAGCACAAATGGCGCCCTGTCTCAGTTTTCAAAAAAGTTGTGTTTCATTCAATCATAATTCGATTTTTACACAATCAAGTTTTCAAATTCAACCCACCTTTTACAAGAATTTTATCGCGTGCTACACTCCTCCAAACAACCCGAGGAGGAACCCCTATGCGTGCCATCTATTCTGTCGGTCTCGAAGGAGCCGAAGGTCACGTCGTCACCGTCGAGGCGATGATTCGCGACGAGAAAGAATCCCTTGTCATCGTCGGTCTGCCCGACGCCACCATGAAAGAGTCAAAGGAACGCGTGCTGAGCGCGCTTCATGCCCTCAACCTGCAGATCCTCGACTCCAAGATCACCATCCAACTGTTCCCGTCCGACCGCCAGAAGCAGGGCACCGGCTTCGACCTTGCCATGATCCTCGCCGTCATCGACCGGGCGCAGAAGAAAGGTCTCGCCATCGGTCCAGAGACGTGCGTGCTGGCGTCTGTCAATTTGTATGGTCAACTGATGCCGTTCCACGGACTCTTATCAGCCATCGACCAAGCACGAAAGCTCGGTTTCAAACGCATCCTCGTCCCGGCCGGAGAGAACTACCGCCTCATTCCGAAAGACGACATCGAACTCGTCGAACTGGAAGATGTCATGCAGACGCTGCGCTACTTGAACGGTCAACCGATCATGCGCCTCACCGACACACCTGACTTTCCTGAGGAGGAAGAGGACACCTCGATGACCGTCGACTTCTCCGCGATCCGTGGCCATAAAGAGCCGAAGCGTGTCCTCGAAATTGCAGCGGCAGGAGGGCATCACGTGCTTTTTAGTGGACCGCCCGGGTGTGGCAAGACGATGCTCGCCGAAGCATTCCATACCATCCTACCGGACCTGGATGATCAAGAAGTGCTCACCGTCTTCAACACGTATCAACTTGCGAAACAAAAACGCGGTGTCTCGAAGCGTCCACCTTATCGTCACCCGCATCACTCAGCATCTTCGACCTCGCTGATTGGCGGAGGAACCTACCCTAAACCAGGAGAAGTGTCGCTTGCGGACCGTGGGGTGCTGTTCCTCGATGAACTCGGCGAATTTCCTAGGAAGACGCTCGATATGCTCAGGCAGCCGATGGAGTCCGGCATCGTCGACATTGCGCGCGTCAAGATGAGCGTCAAATACCCGGCGCGCTTCATCTTGATCTCTGCAACCAACCCATGCCCGTGCGGCTACTTCGGTTCCCACCAGCGCTACTGTACATGCAGCGCGAGCCAGGTCCGTAACTACCAACTGAAAGCGTCCGGACCGCTGAATGACCGGCTCGATTTCATCTTGAACTTGAAGAGCAGCGGTATCCAGGAGACGGCAGAGGGAGAGACCTCCGCCATGATCAGGGTGCGCACGACAACAGCCCGCAAGCTCCAACACGACCGCTACCAAGGACTCTATTTAAATGGTAACGCACCAGCGAAGCTCGTCCTCGAGAATTGCCAGGCGACCGGGTCCCAACTTGAGCGCATCAACGACGCCTGTTATGACAACAAATGGAGCAACCGTTCTCAGCTGAAGCTCATCCGCATCGCCCGTACCATCTCCGACCTGTCCGGAAACGAGGGCCTGACCGATGAATCCATCGAACTCGCCATCTACTACCGTCTCATCATGCCCGTACCGAACGAGCCGAGTGTCGCGGAAGACGACCGGTTGCGGGAAGATGGGGAGGTGTGAAAACACGCGACAAGCAGTATACTTAACGTAACAAGTCTTAGAGGTGAAGATATGGATGCACATCAACTGAAACAATTGATTCGAAAAGGAGAAGGTCAAACAGTCGAATTCAAAGAAGCACATACGAAGCTCAATCGCGATGTCTTTGAAACCGTCTGTGCCTTTTTAAACCGTTTTGGCGGCCATCTTGTCCTTGGTGTACGTGACGATTATCAAATTGTTGGAATTTCCCCAGACCATAAAGAGAAGATTCGTAAAGAATTTACGTCTCTTATGAATAATCCAGACAAACTTAGTCCAATGTTTTATCTATCCATTGAAGAATTTATTCTAGAAGAGAAAACCGTCTTCTATATCTACGTCCCTGAAAGTTCTCAAGTGCACCGGTGCAATGGGAAAATCTATGAACGCAATGAAGACGGAGATTTCAACATCACCGACCAAACCACTCAAGTGGCAGCTCTTTATGCAAGAAAGCTGCATACCTATTCAGAGAACAGGATCTTCCCATTTGCAGATCTCGATGATCTGGAACACGCTCTGTTCCAAAAAGTACGTAACTTAGTCGCATTTCAACGTCCTGATCATCCCTGGCTACAGATGTCCGAGATGGATATTTTAAAAAGTGCAGGCCTTTACCTGAAAGACGTGACATCAGGTAAAGAAGGAGTCACGCTCGCAGGAATCCTATTATTCGGAAAGGAACAGACCATACTTTCAGCGCTGCCACACTATAAGACCGACGCCATCTTACGAAGGAAAAATATCGACCGTTATGATGATCGAGATGATATTCGTGTCAACTTATTAGACAGCTATGAGCGACTCATGGGCTTCATCCGAAAGCATTTAAATGACTCGTTTTACTTAGAAGGCGACCAGCGCATCAATGTTCGTGACAAAATTTTTCGGGAAATTGTCTCCAATCTTTTGGTCCATAGAGAATACAGTCATCCGTTTCCGGCGAAGCTAGTGATTGAAAAAGACCGCGTCTATGCCGAAAACAGCAATAAGCCCCATCAATTAGGAACCATTGATCCGTACGACTTTTCACCTTACCCTAAAAATCCGACGATAGCTAAATTCTTTAATGAGATTGGTCGCGTTGATGAACTCGGCTCCGGGGTTCGCAATACCACAAAGTATACGAAAATCTATTCGGGGGCTACGCCACTCTTCATTGAAGGAGACATCTTTCAAACCATCATCCCGCTGACATCAAGTGGTGAAGTTAGTGGTGAAGATAGTGGTGAAGATAGTGGTGAAGCTAAAGAGACCACGTCGGGCTATCTCGCTACATTGAATCCATCACAAGTAAGGGTGATGGAATTTTGTCATACCCCAAGGACACGTCAAGAGATTCAAACCCATCTTGCCATTACAAGTTCGCGCTATGTAAGGGAGCAAATCTTGCGACCGCTGATTGAGAAGCAGCTTCTCCTCATGACCCTTCCGGACAAACCAACCAGTCCCAAACAAACTTATTATACGCATCCAACTCTTGTCAAATAAGGGCAGGAGTTTTTTTATAAATGCAATTTTTTAGTATAAGAGCTTGTGCGCCTTGACTTGCACCCAGAAAGCGATAATGCTCTGTAAAGCAGTATTGGTGAAGCACCTGCTTGTTTACACCCTAGGAAACCGGTCATTGTATTTGTTCAGAGGCTAGCTTTACCATAGTTAAAAGATTACTACCGGTAGGAGAGTAAGATGATCAGACTCACGAATAGGAAGTAAATCATGGAACCAATTGGTAGCACTAGTTGCCATTCCTGTATAGGGAGACCGCACAACTCCGGGTTGAGCAGAACTTCTCCGAGCATGAAGCCCATTACACTCCCTATACTTCCATTGATCGCTCCAGAAACTGCGGTAGAAGCATATCCTGATACAGCGCCACATATATAGCCTGCCAGCAGGAATAAGCCAAGGCTCCATAACATATCGCCTTTAAAGATCAGCACGAGTGAAAGCGAAGAGGTGAATCCAGCTCCACTGGCGATCACTGTCACAACAGTATGTGTAAAACGTTCTGTTACAATAAATCTCTTTTTTAACAATAGAACAGTATGAAAGATAAAAAGTGCAATGGCTGACAACAAGATCGCTTCCTGCACATTATTCACATCCTTTACGATTTCGCCACAGATGTTAAAGCCAGGACTGTGAGAAAGAGATAGACGATTTCAAGCATGACCGGCAGCATCAAAAACCCCCCTGCCGCTGACCCGATCATCGGTCCCATTAATCCCATCATAAATCCGTTAGAAACTCCGGACAGCGCTGTCTGAATATCATAGAACAGTCCGGTAACAGCCCCGGTAAATGCCCCTGCAACAGCAGCAACCATCGTAAGTAAAACAAAATGAAATGGAAAATAGTCAATGAACACGATTCCTGTCATCAGTCCGAAAAACCCACCTGTCAACATAGCAATATTCATACCAAGATGAAATCCTGTTTGGTCGCGCATTGTGAAAAACTGCTTTAAACAGTAAGCGGTGATACCCACATGCAGGAAAAGGATAAAGGCCATGAGCATTCGCTCCCTTTCATAGATTCTTTTATTGTATGTCCCTTTCTATCTACGCGTTCATCTGCTTCTTCACCCCACTCCAAAAGCCCCCGCACTGCATATAATGAACGTATATGGTAAAGAAAGGAGGGTCCTCGTGAACTCGGATTTTAATGTGAAAAACGGGCTTCTGGCAGACCTTTCATCTCACACAGAATCTTACCCATCCCCAGCCGGAAGAGGAACGTCAGAAGAGATAATACTCAGAAAACGCTACATTGAACTGGCAAATATCTTTTTACAATTAAAATATAATCCTGAAAAAGGGAAAATCTTATTGATGCAGTCATTTCTGGTGGAAAAAAGGAAACAGTCGGTAGAAGTGTTCTATCATAATCAGGCAGTTGTAAAAGGCAGAGTGCAGGATGTCGGCAGAGACTATATGGTTCTTACAAGGTATTTTACCAAGTGCTGGATTCCTTTCAGCGTAATTTCAGAGGTGAAATTACCTTATGGAGCCCCTGAATTTGCGAATACGCATCAATACATTTTTTTTGACAATCAATTGAGAAGGAAACTTCTGAGAAACTTTGGTGCGACTGTATCAAACCGCTCGAAATTAAAAGAGTTGTTTTACAGGGAAACCTTGAAAACCAGCCTGAGTCGGTGGAAGAACAGCAGGCTGAAGGTAGAAATGTTAAACGGTCTGGTCTACAGCGGTAAACTGGTCAGGTCAGAAGATGAGCAGTTACTATTGATCACTAATAACGAAGAGAAAGTCATTCTTTATCATGAAGTAAAAATTATTAAGAAGTCCCGTTTCATGTGATGGTTCACCAGTACGGGACAAAAGAAAGGAAGAATGAAATGGCATCATCAGATGAAAAACGTGCTGAAGCACTTGGTATGATGATTGGTGAATCAATTCTGGTTGTTACAAGGTCCGACCAGCTGAATTTATTCGGTCAGACCTTCAGGCCGGTATTTGCAGGAACGTTACGTGAAGTGGGTGAGGGGCATCTGACACTTGATCCAGTCACAATTAAAATGGTCACTGCACCATTTTTTCAATTTCCAGTTCCCCTCAGTATTCCACTTGAAAACATAGCTCACTTCACACGGAAATTTGCCCCCGATAAAGTGTTTCCACTTACTTAAAAAAGGAGGAATAAAAAGTGGAGCAAGGTCATAAAGCGATGACTTCCAATGACAGACATGAAGAAGGGCTCATACAATTTTTTTCAGCTCATGCAGGTGCTAAAATGCTTGCGATGACTTCTTCGTTTCCATTCTTTTTTATTGGAAGAATCAATCAGGTAATTGATGATTACGTTGTGCTGCGTGTGGAAACGACGAATGTAGCAGAGCTTGAAAACCGCAAATGGCACATTCACCTTCATGATATTGAAGTATTTTATATTGAACGGGAAGGCTGGCCGTCCATTCCCCAGCTGAATGAAACAGGTGGTGGCAGGTGAAACGCTTCTTCCACATTGTTGCCATCCCGATCAGGATTGTACTGAATCAATTCGGCGATCACAATCCTAATGGCATGATGTATGTATTAAAAGAAAATGAAAGGAAAGTAAAACGGCTCGTTAAAAAGAATCCGTTCACCCCTGTAGACCTTGTTCAGCCATTGATGATACGGGCAAATGCAGGGGATGAAATCGAGATATTATTTGAAAATAAATTGCCTGTTGCTGCCGGGATTCATATAGAAGAAGCAGATTATGATGTGATGGATTCAGATGGTGCAGAAGTAGGGTTCAATCGTTCTTCTTTAGTGAAAAAAGGTAAAAAAACCACGTATCGCTTTCGTGTGAACCGCCCGGGAACTTATCCTTTTTCAGATCTCGGGAACCCTTCGAGTTCTGAAAACGGATCGAATGGAAATGGTTTGTTCGGTGCCATTTTTGTACAGAAAAAAGGCTCATGGTGGACCCACCCTGAGACAGGGGGACCTATTACAAGCGGTCCGTTTGCGGATATTCATCATCCTTTTTTACCTTCGTTCCGAGAATATGGATGGGTGTTTCATGATGAAATGGAAACCGATGATTTAACAGGAAATAAACCGATTCATCCGATGACAAATGAACAGAGTGAGTCTACACACGCTGTGAACTACCGCTATGAACCGCTTGGAAACAGAAAGAAACTGATTGATGAAGGCGTCGTCTGTCCGGAATGTGATGGGGAAGAAGTACATCACGATTCATGGGTGTTCGGTGATCCGGCCACGCCGATTTTAAGGGGATATAAAGGAGATCCGGCAGTGGTAAGGCTCGTTCATAGTGGAGTGAAAGAGACGCATGTATTTCATTACCACGTCCATCAATGGCTGAAGGACCCCTCCAATTCAGATTCTGAAATTATAGATGCCCAGAGTATCAGCCCGCAATCTTGGTATGATGTCGAGCCACTTTACGGACTCGGCAGCCTCCAGGGGGCTATTGGCGATGCGATTATTCATTGTCACCTCTATCCTCATTTCGAAGCGGGGATGTGGGGGATGAACCGGATATTTGACACACTCCAGGACGGCACTCAGTATTATCCGGATGGAACTCGGATCAAAGCACTAAAGCCGCTTCCTGATCGTCCGCTGCCTCCAAAGCCGACGAAGGATAAACCTGGTTTTCCGAATTTTATTCCAGGGAAACCCGGGTTTAAAGCACCACGTCCGCCGCTTGGCATTGCAGGAGGAAGAGGCTTAACCGAGCTAGAGAGGAAAGCGGCTATTGCAAATCCGCGTCCGGGTGCAGTATTTACAGATCCATGCGGGTTCAACTCGGAAGCACCGGTGATAGAATACAACGTTTCTGCAATTGAACTTCCGATTATTTATAACCGGCAGGGGTGGCATGATCCGAAGGGAAGAATTTTTGTTCTGGATGAGGATCTCGAAGCTGTGTTAAAAGGGGAAAAAGAACCTGAACCGCTTGTGCTTCATGCAACAGCGGGTACATGTGTAAGAATCCATTTTACAAACCGTTTTCCTGAAATTGCAGGAGGAGATGTGTTTCAGCTGTTTACGAGAACATATGAAGCGGGTTTTCATATTCACTTTTTGAAGTTTGATATCCTTGTCAATGATGGGGGTAATGTAGGCTGGAACTATGATTCGAGTGTGTTGGAAGGCCAGACAATTACCTACGAATATTATGCAGATGTAGAGCTTAAAGCCTGGTTTTTTCATGATCATTTATTTGCTGCACATCATCAGCAGCACGGTGTCTTCGGTGCAGGCGTCATTCATCCCCGCTTCGCAAGGTTTCTTAATTCAAAAACCAGGGAGCCTGTTTTTAAAGGGACTGAAATTACGGTGGTTCATCCATTCATTCCTGACTATCGGGACTTCTCATTATTCGCACAGGACTTCACTCTTTTATATGAACGCGACGGTACACCGATACAGCCGCCGGATTACCCGGGTTCACAGGACGATCCAGGCGTATTCGGCGTAAATTATACGTGCGAACCACTCAAGTTTCGTCTGAACGGTCCGGTTGACCCTGCCTATTCTTTCAGTTCTTATGTCCACGGGGATCCGATCACACCGGTCTTTCATTGCTACAAGGGAGATCCGCTTAGAATCAGACTCATCCAGGGTGCGCATGAAGAATCACACAGTTTTCACGTTCATGGGATGCGCTGGAAAGCAGAACGTCCGGATATCGAGACGAGGTTTGAATCACAAAAGCATATTGGCATTTCGGAATCCTTTACATTAGAAACTTATGCTACACATGCAGGAGATTATCTGTGGACATTTGCTACAGAAGAGGATTTATGGAACGGGCTATGGGGACTGATTCGCGCATTTGATGAACCGGTTGAGGGGCTGATTTCACTAACTGATCAACTGCCTCCATGTGAGCCAGTATCACTCTTATTGCGAGAGCCAGACGGGATTCCACCTGTTAAAGCAGAAGTGATTGGAAGTCCTGCTCCGGCTGAAGCACCCCTCAGACGTTTTGACATCACAGCTTTTCATATGCCACTAACCTACAGCAAACAGGGTGAACATGATCCCTATGGAATTATTTTTGCACACACAGAAGATATAGAATCCATTTTAAATGGTCAGAAAGCACCGGAACCACTCATTCTGCGTGTAAATGCAGGAAAAGAAGTGGAGATTCATTTAACGAACGCTTTAACACCCGGCCGCTTCCCGTATCCGGATGGCATTTGGCCTTATCCTGAAGTGAAAGAACAGGCGTTTTACCCGCCGTCCTTACGCATCTCGCTGCACCCGCAACTCGTGCTGGCTGATGTGAAAACGTCTTCTGGTGAGACAGCGGGATTTAACTTTGATCAGTCTGCAGGACCCGGTGAATCGGTCACTTATCGCTGGTATATTGATCATGCTTTTGGATCAAGCGGATTATGGGATATGACTGATATCAGAAATCACCGTTCACTTGGGACATTTGGTATTTTAATTGCAGAACCACGAGGTACAGAAGTACTGAACCCTACTAGCCTGACCGAAGACAGAAAAGCTTCTTCTATTGTGTTGAAGCACCCATTTTTACCTAGTACTAGAGAGTTTGTGCTGGTCATGCATGACGGTGTGAGGCTTGAAGATAAAAACGGAAAACTGATAGTAGATCCGGCTGATGGCATATTAGGCGAATCAGATGAAGAGGATTTGTTCGATACGTATGATCAGGGTTCAAGAGGCTTTAATTACCGGACGGAGCGACTAGTCAGAAGACTTGCAGAGAATAGTGATCCTGCACGGCTTTTCAGTTCAAAAGAACATGGGGATCCGACCACACCGGTCTTTGAAGCCTACCCTGGTGACCCTGTTACGATCCGGCTTGTTAATCCTTCAGAACGACGCCGCGCCCATACGTTCCACTTGCATGGACACTACTGGAATACGGATGCAATGGACCTGACTTCACAAGTGAAATCATTTGATGGACCAATCATTACGGGTCACTCTGCAGACTTAAAGCTTCATTACGGGGCAGGCGGCTGGAACGGATTATCAGGTGATTATCTTTATCGTTCGGGCAATATCCGCTGGGATCTGGAGCTTGGCATGTGGGGGATCTTAAGAGTGTACGAGCGGATGCAGAAGCATTTTCCGCCTCTCAAAAAGAATAAAGATGATTCACAATGAAAATGCTGAACACGGGATTATTCCTTTTACTGATGGCCACGGGCATCTGGGGTGTCTGGTATTTCCATACCTCACTTCCTGTACTTAAAACCCTCGAGCCGTTTCAGATGACATCTGCTTTAAATGGAGAAAGTTATTCTTCAGACAATGGCCGGCTAAAGGTCGTAGCTTTTTTTTATACGGCATGTCCAGATGTCTGTCCGTTCACCATGAGTGACTTGAAAGAGGTATATGATGAGGTTGAAGGTGGGGATGTATTCGAGGACAAGGTGGAGTTTGTTTCTATTACACTCGATCCGGATGAAGATACAGATGAGCGAATTAAACAATATGCGAATTTCTTCGATGCTGATCAAAAGTGCTGGCATTGGCTTCGGGGAACAGAAGAACAGACTTCTGAAGTTACTGCACAATTCAGCATGAGGCGCATAAAACTAGATGATAATCAAATTGTTCACAGCACAACAATTTATCTAGTTGACCACAATCATCAAATTCGCGGCACTTATGCAATGGCAACGTATAAAGACAGAGTGAACAAAGAAGAATTGATTGAAGATATTTTCAAACTGATTGAAGATAAAACTGGGTTTGGAAAACCCTACTACTAGTTGATGCTTAACTTACTTTTTATTGAAATAAATCTTAGCGGAACGATTAAAAGAGGCTGGTTTTATCCCAGCCTCTTCTTCCAAATTCAAATGCTCTTTTAACTCATCAGAAATCGTTTCCAACTCCTGTTCATCCATTAAATAATACCAAATACCATCGATTCGACTACTTGTGCCCGATTCGAAGTAAAGTTGTTCGATTTGTCCAGCTGCCGAACGATAGTTGGCCTGCACATCTCTTATTTCGGCATACGTCATATTTGTACGAACATTGTCCCCAACAGCTTCAAGAATTGCATTTAACTTTAGAACTGAATTTAAAGAGATCCCTTCACTGATAATAGCTTGAATGACTTGTTTTTGACGGTTCTGTCGTCCGAAGTCACCATCAGGATCCTCGTAGCGCATTCTAACAAATGCTAAAGCTTCTTTACCGTTAAGTCCAATAGAGCCTTTAGGAAAGTGGTACCCCTCTGATTCAAAAGGAAAACCGTTATTCACCTCTATTCCACCAACTGCATCAACGATTTCCTGAAAGCTCTCCATATTGACTTGAACAACATAATCAATGGGAATATCTAATAGTTCCTCGGTTGTTTCCATCGCCATGCGAACACCGCCGAAAGCGTAGGAGTGATTGATTTTATCTTTCATTCCTTTACCCACAATTTCTGTATACGTATCGCGTGGAATACTAACCATTTTAGAAGAACCTAATGTTGGATTCACAGTCATAACGATCATCGTGTCCGAACGACCCGCATCATTTTCTCGCTCATCGACTCCTAAAATCAAGACAGAGAAGGGGAGTGATTTTTCAATTTCCACATGACCATCATCGCGTTTGTCAGAAGCTTCACGGTCTTCGATTGGCTCATAGATTTCTTTTGCAGTATTAGTCACTTGTTGGTAGGTGTAGGCTAAAAATATGGCCAGTATGATAAGAAAAATGACGATGGGAATAACAATCCATTTCCATACCTTACGTTTCTTCTTTTTTCTCTTTTTTACTCGTACTATTTCTTCCACATTGTTACCTCAACTTTCTATTCACTTGCTATAAATAATTGGAAAGAGAAGGTGCTCATGATTCGGCTGCTTCTGTGTAAGGCCTACTTGATTCATCTAGATAAACTTGTGGAGTTTCATCCTGCTAATCCGGTCATTAATCCCAATAGGCGATGTAGATGTGACCACGAGAGGTTAATAAGGTTTTCAAACCCTCTAGTTGTAGGGGTTAATATGTCGCATTACAAATTGGGCCAGGGGGTGTAGACTCAAAGACTCCATCTATTACATAAAAGAAAGAACAAATAGGTAAGTCACTAGTATTTAGCAGGCAGTAAGTTTTTATACCGGAGTACAAGCCTCAGGGACGAGATCGATAGGAAATAAAAAATCAGACGATTGTGAAATGATTTAAATGATTGAAGTTGTCGGCGTGGAGGAAGTGAGTAGACTTTTTTTCAAAACAAGCTTATTTTATTTCTTTATTTATCAGGATTATTCATATCAATTTGATCACTATTTGACGCTTATAAGGAAATTAAATACACAGAAGAAATGGACGGTCCATCCCTATGGTTTAATCCGTCCACATAGATTTTATGATGTTTATCGTGATGTAATCTCATCGTTTCTTCATCAATATAAGGCTCGAGGGCATCATATGCATACGGCAGTGGGGGAAGTGTATGGCCACCGATTGAAACCATCTCAAGGTTATTTTCTGTTCTTATATTTTCAACTTGGTTATTGTCCCCGGTTTTGTCCAAATAAGACACTAATTGATCATACAGTTCGTGAGCACGTTTATAGACATACATATCATGCATATAGTTTCTTTCTGAAAGCACATCTCGAAATTGAATTAGGTGTTCCCGAAACTCATCTAACGTTTTCGAATCAACATCTTCTTGAAATTTATAGACTGACTTATCTAAAGCCATTAAAATTTCTTCACACCACTTTTTTATTGAGGCGATATATCCTTATATGAAAGGCCTCCCCACATTAGTCATTGACAATATATGTACAAAATTAGAAAGGAGTGCTTGCGTTTTTTTGAAGTCATACATCATTAGTGTGGTGTCTGACACCGTATGAACAAATCAGAAGTGGGGAAGGGCTTGCTAGGAAGATCCACACGAATAGCTGGTCAGTTGGGCCGCTGGTCGGGCCTTCAACCGACCCGACTTGGGTGTCTAACCGACTCAACTTGGTTATACAACCGAGCCAATACTCATAAAAGCAATAAATACAGGCATCTGTACAGAAAACAGATGCCCATTTGTGATGCATTGTAAAACAGGTGCCTGTCACCCAAACAACTCAGATTATTCGCTTCAATTATATATATTTTCCAGGCGACCCTTGTTGCAGGGGTCTCTGTATTTTCATAAATTTTTAGTTAGTAGTGTGGGTGACAGGCACCAAATGGTTAAGCTAAACTATATCGCTTGTGCGATATTTTTATTTTTGATTTTCAAATATGATACTTTTGAACACGATATGACAATCCATCATTGGTATGATTAATTTACAGTTATAGAGTTTTACGCCTTCTATTATATCTTCCTCTATCACTGCGTCATGAACAAAAAATCCTAGTCTCCGGGAGTTTGAGGGATACTCCCCTGAGCCCCTTCTAACCAAATATTTATGTGTACATTAAAGCAATCTTTAAAGATAATCCGTGGCTCTCCATCATCCTGAAATTCCATCATAACCGTGTGTTGCAACAGATTATATTGCAAATCGATTAACCTGATACCAATTAAACCATCTTCGCCCAAGATTTTATTCTCAATTTCCTTGGCAGTTAGGATACGATTCGTACCTCCTTATCTAGTTCATCGTTCAAATCAACTCTTCGGTGATAGACTTCTTCTTAAAACGGATAAATGCAATAGAGCGAAGTATCTTGCTCGTCTTTCATACTCGAAAACTCTCCTGAAACTTCCGAAATTGTTTCTCGTACTTTCGAATTCGCGCAATGTCTACCTTTGAATTCAAAAAGGGCTTTCATTTTCCAACTACCATGATGTCTTTGTCTTCGATTGGAGATTCTAAAAGAATATATGGATGGAAGAGTTCACAGTTGGCATTGGCAAGTTTGACTGACAATCGAGCATACTCTTGCGTCGGAAACTGATTCGAAATCGATAATTCCTCGAGTTGGTGAAGGTCCGCGATAGGCTCAAGAGATTCATCTTTCACCCGAATGTTCATTAATGTTAGATGCCGTAAATTCACTAATTTCCGAAGTGGTTCGAGTGTCGGGATAGTGAGTGAATTCCAAATACCGCCATGAAGTTCGAGTACATGTATATCTGGTTGTGTTTGGAGTGCATCGAGACTTTGTAGCTTTGGAAAATCCATGATGGCAAGAGAGTACAGTTTTGGATTTTGCCCGAGATCCCAAAGCGAAGTTGCTTTCGTGTTCCACTGAAGAGAAACCACTTCAAGGTTGTGCAGCGACTCCAAGGGAGACAAGTCACTGACACGCATCTCATAGATATGGAGTTGTTTTGGTTGAATGAGCGAGATGATATTTTCAAACTGTTGCTGGTTCACCGTGTAAATCCAGAGTTTTGTAAGGTTAGTAAAGGTACTTAGCAAATCAAGGTTTTTTGTTTCTCCTTGAATCACTAGATCTTCAATGTCCGTCCTTACACTCTTTAAATCCTTTGTAAATGCGGGTCGTTTCTCTAAGTCAAATAGGTTTCTCGGAAGGTCCACTCTCACATGCGTTTCCCCCATCGTTTTACACTTAGTATAGAAAACTGGTCACCATTACAACTCATACTGGTTAGTGCAGTCATCGAGGTGCCCGATTAGGCAGGGTTGTTTATCATATAAAAATAAATTGTGAGAATACTCTATTTTCTATATTGACAAGTGAAAGCGGTTGCAATAAGATGGAGTGGAATGAGAAAACGTTTTCGTAAAACGTTTTCTTTAAACCGTCTACAAAGGTGGAAGGCCCATGACGAAGTGGACAATTAAAGATATTGCGAAAAAAGCAGGTGTCTCGATTACGACGGTATCGAGAGTGCTCAATCGTAAGGAGGAAGGGATGTCTGAAGAGACCCGCCAGAAAGTATTGCGGGTCATGGAAGAACTGGATTACCAGCCGAATCGGTTAGCGAGGGGGCTCGTGACTAAGCAGTCGAAATTAATCGGATTGATTGTACCGACCATCTCCAACCCATTCTTTCCCGAACTGTGCAGGGGAGCTGAAGACGAAGCTAATGCACACGGCTATAGTTTGGTGATTTGTAATTCCGATGCATCGGCTGAGAAAGAGGAGCATTACATTACCATCTTAAAAGAACAGCAAGTGGATGGGTTGATTCTCTCTAGTCGCTCAGGTCTTTCCTCGACGAGTTTATTGCCGTTCCTGAAAAACGTCCATTATGTCCACTTGGACCGAATGGAAGAAGAGGCTGTGTCCGGTGTTCGCCTCGACAATGAAGCAGGTGGGTATCTGGCGGGGAAGCATTTGTTAGAACTTGGCCATACAAAGATTGGGTGCATCTCAGGTCCGAATGAGATTCGAAATTCTCGTGACCGGGTTGCCGGCTTCACTCGTGCGTTAGCGGAAGCGAACCTTGAACCGGTATGGATCCAAGAAGGAGATTTTTCACTGGACTCAGCGTATCAGCATGCGATGGCAAAGTTGGAGGAAACAGACGTCACAGCCATCTTTACATGCAACGACATGATGGCCTGCGGGGTCTATCGGGCTGCTCATGGAAGAGGAATGGCGATTCCGAAAGAGTTGTCTGTCATTGGCTTCGATGACGTCCCACTCGTATCCGCCTTGATTCCGAAGCTAACCACTATCCGACAAGATACGTACGCCATGGGACGCAAGGCGGCGGCTCTTCTCGTCCAGCAAATCGAAGAAGGCACAACGGACTTTGCGATTTTCGAACCGACCCTTGTTGTGCGTGAAAGTACAGCTTATGTACCGACAGGAGGAAACGACTAAATGAACAAGATTCCCGTAATTATTGATTGTGATCCAGGTATAGATGATGTGATGGCACTCCTCTTAGCGTTTGCCAGAGAAGAGCTCGACATCCGATTAATCACGACCGAACCTGGTAACCAAACACAAGAGAAGACCATCTACAATGCCCGGGCATTTACTAGTTTTATGAAGCAAAATATCGAAATCGCACGCGGTCTGGATACCCCATTCTTTCACCAGTTAGAAGTGGCAGCGGAAGTACATGGAGAAAGCGGTCTCGGTGATATGGTCCTGCCAGCGCCGACGCTACCAGAAAGTTCGCGCTCTGCCATTGATGCGATGAAAGACGTGCTTCAATCCAGTGAAGAACCTATCGTGCTCATTGCGACAGGTCCGCTCACCAATATCGGAGCGCTGTTCCTTGCGCATCCGGAAGTCAAAAAGAAAATCCGCTATATTTCCTATATGGGCGGGGCCGCAGTGGGTGGCAATACGACGCCAACGACGGAATTCAACGTATTTGTTGACCCGCACGCTGCTGATATCGTCTTCCGCTCAGGAGTTCCGATTGTCATGAGTGGACTGGATCTGACCCACAAGTCGTTTGTCACGCTCGAAGAAATTGCCGAAGTCGAAGCACTCGAAACGGAATTCGCGCGTCAAATCAGTTCGCTGATGAAGTTCTACATTCACCATACGAAGCAGACACCGTTCCACGAAGAAAACTATGAGACCAATATTCGCCTGCATGATTTATGCGCGGTCTCGTATGTCGTGACGCCGGAGTTATTTAAAGGGGACGAATACCACGTCGAGATCGAGATTGAAGGACGACTCACACGAGGGACGACGGTTGTGGATTATATGGAACGAACGGGGCTACCGAAAAATGTGAAAGTCTTACATACGGTCGACCGGGAAGCCTTCCGCAAACAATTCTTTCAAGCAATTGAAAAAATGAACCGATTAATCGGTTAATCACAGACAAAGGGGAGAATGTGAAATGAAACGTAGTTTTAAAGATGATTTTAATATGTTGGCGATGTTACTGATTCCGATTGGAGTGGCCATCAACATTGTGGGGTTCACTTTGACGAATACACTGCGTATCCCGATTTTCTTGGATACTATCGGCACGATTTTAGTAGGCGTCATTGCCGGGCCATGGGTCGGTTTATTGACAGGGGTGGTCACGAACTTGATCAATGGTGTGTTTAATCCAGGCTTCATTCCCTATGCGATCACGTCAGCAGCGATTGGGTTGGCGGCAGGATTTTTATCTAAAGGCGGCTTCTTCAAGTCCATTCCGAAAGTTATGGTATCTGGTCTAATCATTACACTGATCGGTGTCGTGGTTTCTGCACCGATCACTGTCTTTGTCTTCGGTGGGGCATCCGGTTCTTCGTCTTCCATCATTACAGCGGCATTTTTAGCTTCCGGCCAAGAAATCTGGACAGCGGTGTTCTCGTCTTCCTTCATTAGTGAGATCATCGACAAATTGGTGTCTGTATTGATTGTGTTCTTCATTGTGAAGAAGATGTCAGACCGTTATCTATCTAAGATGAACTACGGCCACCTGTACATGAAGCGTGGCAATAAGTAAACAGTGACGGCTATCCGTTGACCTCTAAGAATCTGTGTTGCACCTCCGGGACTGCAAACAGGTTCTTCTGCTTTTAAAATCGACCGGTTTCGTCCGGTCAAGGAGGGGAAGTCATGAAACCAAATGTTATCTTGTCGCTTCATCCCATGACAAAACTATTGTTTGTGTTCTTCGTTGGGGTGTCGGTCTTTGTCATTCCGCACTATGCGTTTGCCTATGCGTGGTTCCCAATGCTCACCTTGCTTGCTTGGCTTGCTGGACCGCCTGCGTTGAAGGAATTTCTCCGTTTGACTGTAAAGGCACTGATTGTTTTACTGGCTATCGTATTTTTGATGCAACTGTTTTTCTATCCTGGAGAGACGGTTCTTGGCGAATGGTGGATCTTCCAATGGACGCAAGAAGGCCTGCTATATGGTCTCCAGCTGACGTCTAAGATTTTGGCAATCGGAGCCGCGTTCTTACTGTTCTTCCGAGTCACGGAAATTAAAGATTTTGTGAAAGCCTTGGAAGACCGCGGTATGCCACCCATGGGTGCTTATGTCGTGCTATCCACGCTGACCATTATCCCAGAGATGAAGCGTCAAATGACAACGATTATGGAAGCACAGAAGACACGAGGTGTCGAAACGGAAGGGTCACTTCTCATTCGCATCCGCGCCTTCATTCCGATCTTGACGCCACTCATTTTGTCCTCCATTGCCAGTACAGAAGAACGGGCCATCACATTAGAGTCACGCGCGTTTTCAGCCCCGGTGAAGAAAACAAGTTTGCATTCTCTATCCGCGGGTCCTGCTGACCGTATCGTGCCAGTAGTGCTCGGTTTGTTACTAGTTGCACTGATTGTTTGGAGGGTTGTCTCATGAGTGGAATCATTGAACTGAAAAATGTCTCGTATCGGTATCCGGTTGGGGACGAGAAGGTGCTCAAAGACATTCACTTGTCGATTGAAAAAGGTAGCTTTACAGCCATTGTAGGCAACAACGGTTCAGGAAAAACGACGCTATGTAACACGCTTCGTGGGTTCATCCCTCACTTCTACAAAGGTGAGCTAGATGGGGAGGTCATGATTGACGGCAAATCGATGCTCGATTATCAACTCGGGCAACTGGGTGAGAAAATCGGGTACGTCTTTCAAAATCCGTTCATTCAAATTTCCGGTGTCAAAGAAACGGTCTTTGATGAAGTGGCATATGGGCTTGAAAATCTAGGTGTGGCTGTAGAAGATATTCGCACGCGTGTGGAAGAAGTCTTGACTCTCGTTAAGATTACGCATTTACGTGGCAAAAATCCAAATGAACTGTCAGGTGGGCAGCGGCAGCGAGTTGCTTTGGCGGCAATCATCGTGATGGATCCCGAGCTGTTGGTCATCGATGAACCGACTTCTCAGCTCGACCCAATCGGCACCGAGCATGTCTTTGATATCATCAGACTGATGAAAGAACGCGGGAAGACCATTCTTCTTGTGGAACATAAAATGGACTTGATTGCAGAATATGCGGACCGAGTGATCGTGTTGCACGAAGGAGAGGTTGTTCTAAACGGTCCGGTGCGCGAAGTGTTTGGTAACCCGGATTACGCTAAGTATGGTATTCAATACCCTCATGTGACGGAAGTCGCACTGCAGCTTCAAAAAGAAGGGGTACCCTTGAACTTTGTGCCGATTCGCAACGAGGAACTGGCCGACAGCATTGCACGGAAGAAAGAAGGTGTGCCACATGGCTGAGCTTCGACTAGAGAACGTTCACTTTTCTTACCCGGACGGCACAAAAGCCGTAGACGGGTTGACACTCAAAGTGGCTGCGGGGGAACGGGTGGCGATTGTCGGACAGAACGGGGCTGGCAAGACGACAGCTGTGAAGATGATGAATGGCTTACTGAAACCCTCAGCAGGCGACGTGTATGTCGGGGAGTTGAATACGAAAGACTACACGACCGCTCAGATTTCTCGCCAAGTGGGCTATGTGTTTCAAAATCCAGACGATCAGATCTTCCACAATGATGTGGAATCCGAAGTTCGGTTTGGACCGAAGAACATGGGATTTGATGAGGCGCGCATTGATGACATCACAGAGTGGGCCATGAAGCTATGTGGGATCTATGAAGACCGAGAAGAAAATCCGTACAACTTGCCGTATTCCACACGAAAGTTTGTGACGATCGCCTCGGTGCTTGCCATGGATTCAGATGTCATCATTCTGGATGAACCGACGGCAGGACAAGATCAAGTCGGATTGACGCTGTTAGCTGACATGCTCAAAGATTTAGAGAGACGTGGCAAGACAGTCCTCACGATTACGCATGACATGGAATTTGTCACGACACATTTTGAGCGCATCGTAGTCATGGCGAACCGCCAGTTGATTGCCGACGAATCCGCAGGAACAGTCTTTTATAATGCGGACGTCTTGAACGAGAGCATGTTAAAACCTCCAGCAGTCGCCCAAATGGCGTCACTCTTAGGACTTGAAAAAGGATTGCTTACCAAACCGCAACTCCTTTCCGCTATCCTCAAGAATCAACATCTATGAAAGGGGACACATACGTGAACATTACTGTAGTAGGTAGCATCAATATCGACCTGGTCTATCGCGTTCCCCACATCGTGAAAAAAGGAGAGACGCTCCACAGCACATCTTCTTCGACGCATTTTGGCGGTAAAGGGGCGAATCAAGCGGTGACCAGCAGCCAACTAGGGGCCACTGTTCAGTTTATTGGCAATGTCGGAGAAGATGCATTTGGTGATCAAGCGGTCGAAAACCTTGCTAAGAAAGGTGTGACCACGGATCATATTGGGCGTACCGGGGCCACCGGGCAAGCCATCATTCAACTGTCTCAAACAGGCGACAACGCCATCGTCCTTTTCCAAGGGGCAAACTTTCATGTGACGCCTGAACAAATAGAGAAGCAAAGTGAAGCACTTACGTCTACGGATGCACTTCTGTTGCAGTTAGAAATTCCGGTGAACGCGGTAGAGAGGGCTGCGGAAATTGCGGCACAAGCAGGCAAGGTAGTCGTCCTCAACCCAGCACCCGCCCGTGAACTTTCAAGTGCGCTGTTGCAATATGTGACGATTTTGACCCCGAACGAGACGGAGCTCCATCAACTGACTGGTATCGAGCCAGTGGATGATGCAGAACTGCGTCGTGCCTGTGACCTCCTGCGGCAGCATGGAGTCCAGACGGTCGTGGTTACACTGGGAGCGAGAGGCGCGTATTATGTTTCCGACGAAGGCGCTGGATGGGTGGATGCTATCAAGGCGGAGGTCGTTGATACGACCGGAGCGGGAGATGCCTTCAACGGTGCGCTTGCCGTTGCCATCAGTCGAGGGGAAACTTTGCGCGATGCGATTCAATTTGCCAATCGAGTCGCCAGTTTCGTGGTCACGCAATTGGGTGCACAACCTGAGCTGAAAGTGGCGTTCTAAATGAAATCGATTCTGCTGTTACTGATCCTCAGTCTTCTCTGGGGATCTTCGTTCTTATGGATCAAAGGATTACTCGATGTGCTGTCCCCTGCATCGATTGTTTTTATTCGCTGTGCATTCGGGCTTCTTGTCCTACTGCCTCTGATCTGGAAGATGCGCTTAAAGTTTACGTGGTGGCCAGGCTGGAAGTTTATCGGAATCGTTTCTCTTGGCGCTGCCCTCCCGTGGACTGTTTTATCCATCGCCCTCCAAAGAATCGATACCACAATTAGTGGAATTTTGAATGCGACCACTCCGCTCTTCGCGGTAGTCTTTTCAATCGTGTTATTTCAGACGCGGCCGCTTCGGTCCCAGCTGTTGAGTCTGAGTTTAGGTTTCTTCGCAGTGACGGTACTCCTCTTGACATCGAGTGGAGTCGGTGGTCAGTTTTCATGGCTCCATGCCCTTCTCATGCTCTTTGTGACCGCGTGCTACGCACTGAATTCGATTGGTGTCGGCCGGTATTTCAAGGACGTTCCTGCGTCGTTTCTTGGCTTTTGGACGATGTTGGTCTCGATGGTGTTGAACGGAGTCATTAGTTTAATTTTGCAACCCCGTGCCTTACTTGAACTCGCTCATCCGAACGTCTTAGGTGCGTTTCTTGTCCTCGGATGTCTCTCTTCAGGAGTGGGATACATGATCTTCTATTGGATTACGTCAAACGGCGGCGTGCTTGTTGCGTTGATGGTGACGTTCATCGCGCCATTCGTAACGATTCTTCTTGGTGTCGGCTTACTCGGCGAACCTCTTCACTGGGGCATCGGAGCGGGACTTGGCCTCATGATCTTCAGTTTGATAGCGATGAACTGGGAGACGTTGAAGGCGCGTCGACTGGCTCGTCGAAACATCGTTTGAGAACGAGAGGGAATACAAGTGAAATTTATGTGGTGATCCCCTGCTGTGGCAGGGGATTTTTTGCATGGCACGATTTTTAAAATCAAGAGTGTGGAAGATTTTCTAGAAAGAGCTGCCCCTATTTAAGCCTTTAAATGAGACGATTATGGGGATGAGTTTCGGGCGCTGTCGACGATCCAACTTCAGCTTTCAACCGACCCAACTTGGCTATCCACCGACCCAACGTCCTTAAATCCACCAAATCCAATCACCTTATCTAAAATCCTCCATCTCCATTTCCGCATTAGCAACCAATCTGACCTTATAAATAATTTAGAAACTGACTATTTTAAAGGTGCCAGAATCGTTTTATACTCTTCGTATACTAGTAATGGAGGGTGAATCGAATGAGCGAACAACTAAGAGGAACAGATCGAGTCAAACGAGGAATGGCGGAAATGCAAAAAGGTGGCGTCATCATGGACGTCGTCAACGCGGAACAGGCCCGAATCGCGGAAGCGGCAGGAGCTGTGGCTGTCATGGCACTTGAACGCGTGCCATCTGACATCCGGGCGGCGGGTGGCGTTGCTCGCATGGCTGACCCACGGATCACCGAAGAAGTGATGCAAGCCGTGACGATTCCGGTCATGGCAAAAGCACGCATTGGTCATATTTCGGAAGCGCGTATGCTAGAGGCGATGGGTGTCGATTACATCGATGAATCGGAAGTACTGACACCTGCAGATGAAGAGTTCCATTTAATCAAAAGTGATTTCACTGTGCCGTTTGTGTGCGGGAATAAAGATTTAGGGGAAGCGGCGCGTCGTATCGGAGAAGGGGCCTCCATGCTTCGCACAAAAGGGGAACCAGGTACAGGAAATATCGTAGAAGCGGTTCGCCACTTGCGAAAGCTAAATGCACAAGTCCGCAAAATCATTCATATGAATGACGATGAATTGATGACGGAAGCGAAAAATTTAGGCGCGCCGTACCATGTGTTGCTTGAAATCAAACATTTAGGACGCTTACCTGTCGTCAACTTCGCAGCGGGCGGCGTTGCAACACCCGCAGATGCGGCACTCATGATGGAACTTGGTGCCGATGGTGTCTTCGTAGGATCCGGGATTTTCAAATCGGATAACCCAGAACGCTTCGCACGCGCAATTGTAGAAGCCACCACACATTACCAAGATTACAAACTTCTTGTGGACATCTCAAAAGACTTAGGGATTCCAATGAAGGGCATTGAAATCGGACGATTAGAAGCAAGTGACCGCATGCAGGATAGGGTGTTATAACATGTTGAAAATTGGCGTATTGGCTCTGCAAGGCGCGGTTCGTGAACATGTCACTTCTATAGAGAAAAGTGGGGCCCAGGCGGTTCCAGTGAAGCGGATTGAAGACCTCGAGGGATTAGATGCGCTCGTCTTACCAGGTGGGGAAAGTACCACGATGCGAAAACTGTTGGATCGCTACGAATTACTCGAGCCGATCCGGAAACTTGCGGAAGAAGACGTTCCGATGTTCGGTACGTGTGCCGGCTTAATCTTGCTGGCGCGCACTATCAGCGGACAAGACAGCCACTTGAATGTCATGGATGTGACGGTGGAACGAAATTCATTTGGTCGCCAAGTCGACAGTTTCGAAGCAAATCTTGCTGTTCGAGGCCTAGACGAACCATTTCGCGCCGTGTTCATCCGAGCCCCTCATATTGTGAAAGTAGGAGCATCCGTCGACGTATTAGCAGAACACAACGGACGTATTGTACTTGCCCGCGATGGCAACTTTCTCGGGTGCTCCTTTCACCCAGAATTAACAGACGATAATCGGCTGATGGAGTATTTTATCGGTCTCGTAGAAAAAAGCAATGTGCAATCAGTTTAGTAAACAGACCTATTTTGTCAAACCGACTCTTGCCGATTAGTGGCAGGAGTTTTTGATTCTGCCAGGCATTTCGCCGGCCACACCTCTAAAATTTCTCCCATACATCCCGTCCGCTACACTTTCGGTAATAGGAAAAACATTATATAAGTGCAATCATATTAGTTGGTGTATGACTATAGCCATTCAATAGTTCCACCTTTGTCATCTTTTTGACCCACTGCGGACAAGTTTTTATACCACTCCTGCCATCCAGAGATCCACCCAAATGATTGATTACTACACGTTCGAGGTGATGTGGATGGATGAAGTCATTGCCCATGTAGACTTAAAGCCTCAAGATGGTAACTCTCCATATGTCCTCAATTACATCGAAGGATTCAACAAACAGTTCTCCCCGAAGAACGAAGGCTTTATCACACAAAAAGAGATTGGAAAATGGCTCTCCTGGCGCACCTTTCCGGAAACGCGTGCCAATCGCGACGAATTACTCAAAAGTCTCGGACTCAATTCGTACAACCGCTGGGCTATCGTTCGGAAAACGCATGGCGTCATGGCAGACGACGAGATCTGGCTCCGCTTTAAAGGAGAGAGCTTGACCCATCGTGATGTGTGCCTTCGTAAGTACTTGTACTATCCGGAGGAAAACAATCAATTTCATAGCGAAACTCCCTAGTCCCTTGCAAAGTGCAGGGGAATTTTTTGTGCAAAGATATCAATAAAATAAGCTTCACGCCTCCATTCCTGTATACTAAACCCAACAACTCCAACCCAGCGAGGTGACACAATGTCTCTTGAACACGACTTTCACGCAGCACTCGCAGAAATCAAAAGATTGAATAGCAAACTCGATTATTATCACAAAATCCTTTTAGAAAACGATTTGCTTCCGGCTGAGGAAACCGCTGTTCAGAAAGCTTCTCGTAAAACTGACAAGCAACTTGTTATTGAGAGGCGTCTTCGCATCTACCAGTCTCTATTCAGAGGGCGGGCTGATGTCTATGCGCGCAGATGGACCTCCGGTGAGAAGAGGGGCTATGCACCAGCGACGAATCCAGATGGTTCCTACAAGCTGCTAACACAGGATGCCCTTTACCGGCACCTCTCCGGTCAAGATACGCTTGGCATCTATCCACTCTTGCCGGACGGTGGGTGCTACTTCCTCGCACTCGACTTTGACAAAAAGAACTGGAAGGAAGATATTTCCGCCTTCCGAACAGCACTAAAACAAGCAAATATACACGCAGCCATGGAAATCTCGCAGTCCGGAGAAGGCTGTCACGTCTGGCTGTTTTTCTCAGAAAGCGTCCCTGCTCGACTTGCTCGCCTATTGGGTGAACGATTACTAAAAGAAGCGGCATCTATTCGTGGTGTCCATAAGCTTCCATCATTCGACCGGATGTTTCCAGCACAGGATCAACTAACAGAGAAGGGACTAGGCAACTTGATTGCGCTGCCACTCCAAGGAGAGAGACGGAAAGTGGGGTGCACCGTATTTGTGGATGCTAATTTCCAGGTGATCGCAGATCCATGGGGCTATCTAGAGTCCATTAAGCGTTATTCACGAGAAGAGGTAGAAGGGTTTTTAAATCATGCAGAAAAAGTGAAAGAGCATGAGGGTGATTATGGCAGTCCGGAAGTGGTCTTGCGAGAAGGTCTGCTTGTGCCGAAATCCGCACTCACTCCTACTACTCTTGAAAACTTAAAAAGCTTATGTACGATGAGCAACCCGGAGTACTTCAGAGCGAAACATCTGCGCCTTTCAACAGACCGCATCCCATCGCACATCAAAGGATACCAAGAGACGCCAACGACTTTAGTGCTTCCTAGAGGGAAAGCGGACGAGATTCGCGAGCTGCTTCCGAAGACGATACCTTTCGTCGACCAGCGAGAGTACGGCGAACCGATCGATGCTGATTTTCTAGCAAACCTCTTCCCGCAGCAACAACAAGCCGTCGATCACCTGAAAGAAACTAACTGCGGCGTGCTCTCTGCGACCACCGGTTTCGGCAAGACGGTCGTTGCATCCGCCCTCATTGCGGAGCGAAAAGTGAACACGCTGATCCTTGTCCACAGGAACCAGCTAATCGACCAGTGGAGAGCGTCTCTTGCCTCGTTCCTATCCATTGATCCGAAACACATCGGCCAGATTAGCGGTGGGAAGAACAAGCCGACCGGGATCATCGACATCGCGACCATCCAGAGCATCCGGAACAAGGCGCTCATGCATTCCTACGGCCATGTAATCGTCGATGAATGTCACCACATCTCAGCGTTCACGTTCGAAGACATTTTGAGAAGATTCCGTAGCGCCTACGTCCACGGACTTACCGCGACACCGGTTCGTAAAGATGGTCTGCATCCTCTCATGTTCATGCAGTGTGGTCCCATCGTCTTCAAAGTCGATGCCAAAGACCAATCCGAGATCCGCCAGTTCCACCATCTCTTGCACCCGCGACTGACGGAATTTAAGACGAGCGAAGGGGCGGTGGACGTGACGGACCAACTGATGCACAACGAGAAACGTAATGAGCTGATTTTCAACGATATCCTGAATGCACTCGAACACAAGCGCAACCCGCTAGTCTTGACTGAACGCGTCGAGCACTTACATCTGCTCGTGGAAAAGCTGAAGCCGTTTACTAAGAACCTGATTATTTTGACAGGAGCACTGACGAAGAAGCAGCTGAATGAACAGTTCCAAAAACTCGCGACCATCCCAGCACACGAAGAACGCATCATCCTCGCCACCGGAAAATACGCAGGAGAGGGTTTCGACAATCCACGACTCGATACCCTTTTCCTCACCATGCCCATCACCTTTAACGGCACGGTCGCCCAATACGTCGGCCGCCTCCACCGGGCCTACGAAGGAAAAGAATCCGTCGAAGTCTACGACTACGTCGACCATAAAGATGAAGCGCTCCTTGAGAAATACAACAAGCGCTTGAAGGCCTACCAGTCGCTCGGCTATCTCACGGTGGAGGAAGCGAAGAAGGAGAAGAAGCAATTGAGGTTTTTTTAGATGAGAGAGGTGTTGCTGAGTAAGATGCTGTTGATTGCTATCAAAAGTGTCATGTCAACTCTACTCATCCTCCAAAATCCTCCCTAAACTAACAAGAGCATAAGAAAAGCAGGAGGAGCCACAATGAGCAAACCTATCAGTTGGGAGCAATTAGAACGCGAAGCGGAGTGCCAAGAAAAACGTTGGCGGGCAAGTAGTGGAAAAAGACAGTTCGTATGAGCAGAACTTGAAATGCTACATGAAGAAAAAGCTTGTCGAAGTGGCAAGCTATTTCAGATTGGCAGGCGTCAGTCACATGACGAAGCCCGAACTTATTGACCATAGTGCCGCTCATCAAGAAATAACCAGACACTATTTTCTGCTTCACTTGACGGAGGCACAGTTGGCCCTGTTTTGGGAAGCCAAAGAGCAAGGTTTTATTCCACTTAACAGTCCAGTGGGTCAAAAATCCGGCTGGTGGGGGCGAACAACATTTCTCGTGCCTGGGACGCTAGACGGACAGTATGGACACTTCCTACCGAATGACGTTTAGAAAGTACTAACTCCAATTGTTTAAAAACGAGTATAAGTTGCGTGCAAAACAGAACGACTTTATTCTTACGTTCACATGAGGGCTACTAAACACATTTGGCGTGCTACGATTTTCCGATTTGTATGCCAAGATCCGCGCACTTAGAGTGGTGGAGGGACCAAATCAACTACATCATGTCCGCGACGTCCTATGGATACAACAAGATTACTACGAAGAGTTGCTCCTTCAGGGGAACTTAGTTGTGTCACCCGGAGTCGAACACCCCTATGCCTTATTTGACAAATCAGTGAACGAGTCGATCTAGAGCCGGTCAACGTATCTCCCAAAGATGTCATGAACCGAGCGTATGAGTCCTATATACTTGACGAGCCAGCTTACAAACATTTGGCTAAACATCTCGAGAAGGTGACGGATTTAGCAGAGTACGAAGTCGACATCTTACTGTATGACTTTGTGATGGGATTGAACGACCAACACCCCTTTGCTGAAGTCGTCAATGATTTGCTGAGGCAAGTGAAGCACCAATCCGAGGAAGTTGTGCAACACACCCTTCAACTAATAGAAATTGCATGGAGCACTACGCCTCACTGGGCACTAAAGGGACACACACCAAGTGATTTGATGGTAGATGAAAAGAAGCAGTTGATGCCCGTTCCGCCCAAGATGAGAAGTGGGAAGAAATGAAACCTGTCCTTGTGGGAGCGGGAAGAAATATAAGAAGTGTTGTATGTGAGTTCAGTAAATTTACAAAGTATCAATCGGAAAATTTTAATAAAAATGCGTACCTAGTCATGGGTACGCATTTTTATTGCTATATGGATTCGACAGTCTTTCCTTCCATACTATTTATTTTAGAAGGGAGTATATGGTGAGTTCATTTTTATTAGCTCTAATCTGATGATAAAATTGCAAAGTTTGAACAAGGGTTTGAGGATTAGAAAAATAGCTAGTGATAAATCCTTTGATTTTAATTTTAACTTTTCTCGGGATGAATTTTGGAATGTATTGTTTACAATATTCATTCGGTTTCAAATGTGTTTTCTTGAATTGGCTATAATGCCCCTCAGCAATGATTAATAGAATTTCAATTTCAGGGCGAGTATAACATCCTATTATATCCCCCTCAATTTTTTCATCATATGGATGCTGGATGTGATATCTTTCTTTCGGAGAATCTAATACACGAATGACTTCAACTTTTTGTCCAGTCTCAAATTCCTGGGACAGGTACCGAGTTTCTAACAAGCGTGCATCACGCATATTTTTACTGAATACCTCTCCATCAAGTAAATCCTCCCTAGAAAATTTCAATAGATCATGATCTAACAAGATTTCGATAATCTCCATTTCGGCATTTCCTTCACATATACAGGCCACGAGATTTCCGGTTGTGTGATTATACATGGTCATTCCTCTTTGATGAATTCATCTCAGTTACTCTAGTTTTATCTTGTAAAGACTGATTTATGGACTTCTTTAGATTCATGTAATCATTATACTTTGGAGCTGTACCTAGCAAACCACTTAAATAAACAGCACTTTTTTTCTTATCCGAGCGACTAAGATGATTGGATAGAGGGAATACTTGTATCTTCCCATTCTTCTTTCTAGTGAAATAGATACTATCATTTCGTTCCATATCGTCTAAAATCTCACTGTAGTGAGTTGAAAAAATAAGAGTTGCATGATGTCTATTCATTTTAGATTTGAAAAGATTAATCAGTGTGATAACAATTGTTTTATTTAAATGATTCTCGATTTCATCAATGATGATATAACCGCCTGAATGAAGAACATGCTCAATCTGCATTAACAAATTTATTCCTTTGATCGTACCAGACGACAGATACTTCCAAAGATCCATTACAGAAATGTCTTGGGGGTCTTGGCCAGAAAACTTCACACGCAAAATTAAGTTAGAATATTTACTGACATCATTTGAATTGATAAACTCTAATGATTCTATTGATGAATCTAAGTACTGAATGAAACCTACTGGTATTTCACTTCGGTTAGTAAGTATATTCACATTTGTGTAATCTGTCATATCAAAAACGTAACGTTCATTATCAGACATACGCGCTTCATATAAAATTTTCATAAAGATACTCGTATCTTGTCGAAGATACCCCATTGCTGCTTTTTCTTCAGATTTTCTAGTCAATGAAGGGGGAGTTTCATCAAAGTCTAGCAACTTTTTCTTTGCTATATTTTCTTTAAACGGTTTTATTTTCAACCATTCATCTACAAAATAAAAGTGTCCTAAGTCATTTTTGGCTATTCTTGAAGTGAGCTCATAAAGCTTCATTTGCCAATAATAGTAGGTGGTAATCGAACACTCATCTTCAAATTGACTAAGTATTTCTTCGTTCTTAACGTGTTCTAAAGAATTATTTTCAATAAAAGTATCCAGAATAAATGAAAATATTTTCAATGTAGTCGTTTTTCCGGAAGCATTGATTCCTGAAAACGCCAAAACATTTTGTTTATAAAAACTTCCACTTAAATGTTCAACAACGTGTGTATCAACATCCTCACTGGGCACTCTAGAAGTCGTCATTAAATTTATCTCCAATGTCTTATCTTCATACAATGAAAGACCTTCCATTCGCATTTTCAGTAATTTAATATTCACTGTCCATCACCTCATTCATAAGTATAGCATTGACGTTATAATATATACGAATTTCACGTACGAAATATATTTTATATTTATGAATAATTGGATTTATTAAAACTTCATGTTCACTTAACTACATTCCACAGGTTATAAAACCTATAAAGTAACCTTAACTAATTAGTCTGTTCTTTTATAGTTGAAGGAAAATAGAAACAAATAATTTAATACAAAAAAATTGAAGAATAAACATTTAAAGTTAAAGTAGATGAATAGTGAATAAATTATAAAAAGTAAAACCATAAATGGGACCTTCACTTTTCAAATGGATACATTTATCTTCCACTTTGTTACAATTGTTTTAAAATAGTATTCATACGGGGCGATTAATATGTTTCACGAAAAAGTATACGAATATCTATCTAATTCCATTCTCAAAAGTGGCGAACATCTCGATACAGAGAGCGCAATAATAGACAATAATTTAATTGAATGTAATCTCATTAAACGTACAAATCGAACATTAAGAATTAAAGGGGTAGTCGTCATTTCAACATTCATAAATGAAGATGGGGTAGAAATTCCTGATTCTGAGTTGTTGAGGCTTAAGTTGACACCTAGAAAAAAAGTATCTTTAGAAAAGACAAACAAGCAAACATTTAAATGGTTAGAAGATGGATGGATCTTTAAAGTAGTTCGATTTGAAAATGACGAGAAAACGGTGAAATCTTCTCACTATCAAATGGGTTATAACCTATTTCTCTTTCAACAAATTAAAGCAAGAGAAGAGGTAAAGCATCAATCTCTCAAATTAATCAAACTAAAACAACAAATGGCCAAAATCGCTGAATCAATAGATTGCATATCTAAAGACAAACAGCGGTATGATGGTCTAACTAATATTTCCAGATTATTCACTCAATTAAAAGTTGAACATCTGATGGAGGTGAATTCGCAGTGGTCAGCGCGAAAAACACGAGAGTTTCTTCAATTTATCGTAGCGATAACTGAACTATCTGTAAGAAACGACAGTTTTGATTGGAAAGAAATTGGTGCGATCCACTTTAAAGAAATCGGCGGATCAAAACAATTTGATCACTATAAAAAAGAATTTATCGAGGAGCTCGAGAAGTGGGCGCAAGTATCTAGCTATGAGCTAGGGTTAGTAAGTCTTGGACAAATTGTACCTATATTTTTCTCTGGGGCTATAAGTGGGCACTACGCCGATTATAAATGGGGGCCGCTCCATGCACTGACTGACTTATTAGTAAGTAAAGAAGAATTGAGCACATCTGCTAAAAGATTGTGGCTAGTTGAGAATAGAGCCATTCTCACCCGTTTCTCAGCCCAACCTTACTTTCTTGAGGAGACAATGTCATTGATGATTTCTGTAGATGGACATCTTCGTTCAGCACATAAATCTACTATTTCTCAACTACTACGAAATAGCGAAATTAGTGAAGTGATTATTTGGTGTGACTACGATAAGGATGGACTCATCATATCAAATGAAATCTACAACCTTGTTTCGAATACTGATTTGCACTCAATAAAATGGATATTGCCGAATCTAGAGGTTAGGACTTCAAAATCAGACTACGAAGAATTTGTCATTCCTTATATACAAACGATGCCAAGTGAACAAGAAATGACAACAGGGAGTGTGGATGTATGGAGAAAATGGATTCAAGAATGATTTCAATTTTTAAAGAAGATGATGCCACCCCCCAACTTTCTCAAGCGATGAAAGATGTATCGTCACTCGGTGGTGTATTAAGTGAATTGGGCGCTCAAGAGTTCTTTCAATCCCCAACAGAGATCTTGCGCTTTCTAAGAGTCATTCAACTATTAAATGAAGAAGCATTGGGTCTTGGGGAACCGATTGAGAATGAAGAAATGATTTATTACCGCTATCTAAATCGCTATCAAGACCAGGAGGCACCAACCAAAAAGAGAGTTGAGCAAATCATTTACATTTTATCTAAATACAATTGGATATCTAAACAATCAAGAAGAATCAAAATGAGAGATTTAGGTAAGCGGATGATGGATGCATTAATACGTTTGGCGAATGATTCTTTAGCTTATTATTTACAAGATGATATTGGGAAATCTCTCTTTCAAGCACGACGAGATGCTGCAATTAGTGAAGCCTATGATGATAATGGAATCTCTGGAGGAAATAAAATTGCGAGCATGATCAAAAATGTGGAGGATGCAATTTTATTACTTCGTGAACGGGAACTAGAAATGCTAGCAGATCGGAATGCGCTTCCCCAGCTTGAATTGATTCATAGTCTTATGCAAGAGTTAGAGCAGAAACTTGAAGAGCGATTAAACAAATTTGCTACGTTTGAAGAGAGTTTAGTTTTAACAGACTTGATGCAAAGAGGTACAGGGATTCTAGCAGAAGGCACGAACTTGAGTCTAGGTATGATCAATAAGTATATAAAATTTTCAAGTATTCAAAAAACACCTCTTGCTACAACGATTCATCCAGAGAAACTCCGAAATTTTATTGCGAATATGTTTGATCCCCCTGTAGATTCAGACATTCCAAACGTGTATCAAATGTTTAGTTTCATGGAACAAAACTTCTATGAAGATGAAGCTGTAGATGGGATTTGGATTCCAATAAAACTTGCATCTCCTCTCTCGGCGGGTAGTATTGACGATGCCATTGATTATTTAGAAAACTATGAGCCAACTACGGATCCTATAGAGGAAGATATAGATGAAGTAACATATGTAACAGAAGAGATGAGTGAAGAAGAGCTTGAAGGATTAATGGCTGAAGCGAATTGGATGCTGACAAAACAAATGATCCAAACGGATAGAATTGAAGAATACTTTAAAGAACATGAACAAGCGCCTCTTGAGCAAGTGATTGTTGAAGCGACGAGTTCAGAGTGGGGAGATACCATTAATGCACTTACTGCGGTATCTGCCTTAATTAGTAGTAAAAAAATTGTAGAATTGCCATCTGAACAAACTATGTTTGAAGAAATCCTAAAAGAATGGGAGTGGATGAAGCATGAAGATGGAGGGACCATCATCAAACGCAGAACAAATGAATCTCTTCACGGAAAGTGAAGATTCAGTAAAAACACAAAATGAGCCAAATATTAATCCTTTGAACGAAATGTCCTTGCTAAAAGGAGTGTTGACGCAACAAGAAGAGTTAGCATTTATGAACATTCTCTTCTCGTCTTCTGCATCTATAAGGTCTGGTAATTTTGGCTTGTCTCGAAAGGAAATAGAAAAGATGCTAGATATAACATCTGATGAACAGCTAAAGTCATTTATGGACCGAGTGAATCAGGCCGCTTCGCGCTATTTCCATTTGATTTATGACAAGAAACGAGATCAGTTGGTCATTCTGACAAGGGTACCGGCCTCGCAGGCGCGTAATACTTTGACAAAAGAAAGTTTGGCCATCCTACTTTACATGTTTTATCAGCAGGAAGTATTACAACATGAATATACCCTGTTTGACCGCTTACTAGAGGCACTTGGACATGAATCCAAGAAGGCCAATCAACGAATACTTCTAAATATCGACCCTTTAAAGAAAATTGGTGCGATTGAAGATTATGAGACTGATTCCTCAGAAAGAGCTTTCCAAATTACAACGATTGGAGTCCACATGTTTTCAGATTCCTTTCTTCGTAGAACTGCCGAGTTTAGTCAGTCCAATCAATTAAATAAAGAAGAAGTCCTAAAGTTTTTTAGACGCTATAATTTGTACCGAAAGGAGGAAGGTCAATGATTCCCTGGACGCTCTCGTTTTCTGGAATACGTGATTATCGTCCGGAACAATTAGATTTGTCCGGCAAAGACAGCCATATATTAATAACTGGACCAAATGGGGCTGGAAAATCAACCGTCACTTACTGTATGGGTGCAGTACTTTATTCTTCAAAGCTCGATGTTGAAGGTCTCCGTTCAAGAAACTTATTGCCAGAAGAAACTTGGAATGCCCAAATAGAACTTGTATTTAAAAATGATGGAATTATGAAGATAGACGCAGCAAAGTACATTCAATTTAGAGTGAAACTATATCAGGAGCCTGGGGAACCTATCAAAAAAGAATACTCTATTTCTACGGGAGATGAAATGAACAGATGGGAAACTAATCAAAAATACACTTCTGGAGATAAACAATATAATTTCACTGCCTATAAAAGAAACTTGCTTCATACATATAAAATAGACCCAGACGCCTATTATTTAATTTGGTATCAACAAGAGGTCAATCAATTTGCCACAATGAATCCCGAAGAGAGATTCCGAATTTTTAGCGAAATGCATGGCATTGATAAGGCACAGAGAGAATGGGAAGAAAGTATTGAAAAATTGAAAGAAACAAAAGAAACCTTACGAGCTTCTGAGTTTCATCTGAAAAATAAAAAACTTGAGCTCTCGATACAGCGAAGTCAATTACAACGATTTGAAGAAAATCAACAACGATTAAAGTTAGGAGCACAATCCTATATTCATGCGCTAGTTCAGATAGAAAAAACTATGAGAGAAGAGCATGAGCATCTTCATGCGCTTATCGAAGATCTTACTTATCAGCAGGAAGAACTTTATAGTGAAAAAATCGATAAAGAAGAGCAAATTGAATTGATTGTTTCACATCTCAAAGACCTGGCAACTGAGAAGGAACTAATTGTTGAGCAACAAGAAGAATTAGATAAGGCAGTAGATAACATTCATCTAGAATTAATAGAGATGAAAAATAGTGTGAACTCCCTTGAAGGGGAATTAGAAGAATTGACAATGCGTAAAAACCAGTTGACTCGATCTGAGGATGAAGTGTTCACTCAGTTGTCTGACATCCAAAGAAACTTGAAAGAAACATCAGAAAAATATGATCAGATGCAAGTGAATCTCAGAGAATATAAAGTTCAAGAAGAAGAATGTTTAAGAAAAGTTGTGAAACTAGAGCAGCAAATTGAACAAGATCGAGTCAAGAGCGAAGACTATAGAGTTAGTTTAAATCAGTATATAAGCAGTCATGATGTAAAACAAAAACTTACTTTGCTAAATCAGGAACTCCTCGTCTCTAAAGAGGAGCTTCAAAACTTAAATCAAAATCTCGTCCACTATGAAGAAGAACGAACGTTATTACTGAATAATAAAAATTTTTCGGAACGACAAAAAGAGTCATTCTCTTACTTTAAGAAAGAAAATATAAAAGCGTACTCCTTTCAACAGTTAGTGGAGCTAGATGAGACCGCTCAACTAAAAGATGAACAGCGATTCCAAACAATTAAATATACTATGTTCTTTGAAGGAAGAGAATGCAGTCCCCCTAATGATTTGTACCATGTTCCGTTAATGAAAGTTATACCTCATCGCTCTTTAGATGCTCTTCCAGACCTTCATCTGAAAATAAAAGATGACGTTAGCAGCCAAGCGTATCCACAAGCTATGAAAGTTTTATGGTGGGTGCAACAGCTATTCAAGGACGAGGATGTATATATTAACAATGGTGTTTTACATGACCCTCTCGGATTGCGTGGACCACAAGAAAAAGAAAAGTTTGTTTTGAGTAAAAGAGCTCTTGAATTAAGGAAGCAATTTTTAGACAAAGAAATCCAAAACATCTCGGGTCGAATAGCTACAGTTACGGAAACGAAAGAGAATATTGAAAAACAGATTCCCGATTATCATGCAATCTTTTCGAAAATAAAGCTTGCGGAAGCTTTCTTTGCAGTAGACTATCAGCGAGTTCAAAGAGAGCAGCAGCATGTAAGTGAGAAGGACAGATTAGAGGGGATTCGACAGCGGTCACAGGAAGAAAATCAACAAAGTAATCATATTCAACTTTCTATTAGTCGATTAAAGGATAAGGAAGAAATATTGTTAGAAGAACAAATCTTTTATCAACAGTTAGGGAAGATGAAAGGTAAATATGAAGCATTGCAATCTTTAAAAGTACAACTAGAAAGACTGAAGAATGAGGAAACACAAGCATTGGAAGAATCTGAGAAGGTTTCTGATCAATTAACAAAGATTGAGAAGCAAATACAAAGTAGTAAAAGAAAAGAAAGTTCCTTAGAAGGTGAATTAGATGAGGTAAAGCAGAAAAAGACTAGAATCGAAAAACAACTAAATAATACCCAAGAAGACCTTGATGAGACTGGTAAGCAAATTGTAGGTTATCTAAAAGAAATCACAGATATGCAAAGTTTAGTACCGGAACTTTTTAGAGAGATATCTCAAAAAGAAGACAATCAAAAACTTTCTGTCCCTGCACTAAAACAACAAAGAGAATCAGGAAAGATAATGTTTGACTCCGCAAGAAACGAACCAGATATAGACCCTTCAGCACCTGAAAACTTTAAAACCGCTGAACAGGAATTTAATCGCCTGACGAATGAATTTAAAAGAACAAGTTTACTGGTGGAGCAAGATCAAGAGCGTATGGAGAAGCTCCAAGATAACTTGGAAACTACGATTAATATGCGTGTGGTTGAAATTCAAACAAAATTCCAGTATTACATGAGTCAATTTCAGTTTGAGGGAAAAGTGGAATGGGCATCAACGGAAAAGAAAGGTCGTACTTTATTTTCACTATTTATTAAGGTTCGCAAAGAAGGGCACCGAGGCACTATGGATGATGTAAGTAAAAAAGCTCGTGGAGGCAGAGTAGGAAAGGGAGTCTCTGGCGGTGAGGAATCGCTGAGCTCTTTATTGTTCGCGTTGGCACTATTACAAAATCTTTCGTTTAAACCAGGCTTTATAGTGTTAGATGAGTTTGATAGTGCTTTAGATGAAAGTCGCAAATTAAAAGTATTTGATCTCTATGTGCAAGAACTAAATCGAAAGTTAATCATTCTAACACCTAAATCACACGAAGAGAGCTATTTACATCGCTTCTCCAAAGCTTTAGTCGTCCAACATGACCCATCCATTCCCGCAAGTAAGATTGTGGGGATTAGGAGGAAGGATGAATAGTCATAATATAAGTGGACTTTCTGAAAATTTGTACCGATTGTGTTGACAGAATAAATTTACGTGATATTGGAGAAGGAAGCACCCAATTGAAACAAGAAATCGACTGAGCACAAGTCATCCATTATACTCCAACTAATGACTTTGGTTATGTGGAAACCGATGATGGCCAGAGACAACAGATTTACATATTAGCGATTTGTACATACGATCAGACAGATGAGTATTACTTATTTGCCTGTGATGGAGAATTCAATGTGCTAGGCGATACAGTTCATTCTACTGTCGAGCAATGAATTTTGCAACCGACTACTATGATCAAGAAAATATTACATGGTTAACTGTCTAACAGTATAGACCTTGAGTGGCAAGTGCCTCTCAGGGTTTTTCTTTTTGGAGTGAAATTGAAAGAAAACTGCCTACATGTTGTACATCCATAAAGTCTGCCAATCCGGTTGAATTACCTCGCTTAGTGTGCAATCTTGAATCGTGAAATAAAGTTGATTGCTACCAATCACCTGATCTATTGCTGTCAAAGGTCTTCGAAACTCTTATCGACTACCTTTTTTCGAAAAGACTGTCTAGCTGATGCTGAGTTTTCTGATTACCATGTAACACAAAATCAAGTAAATCAAACTCTTGTCGATTGGTGGCAAGAGTTTTTTGCTGTCTATTTAACTTGATGGATAATATATCCGATCCGTATCCGTATCAATTACAACATCCACTTCAAAATCTTCGACAAAAGGGATTGCATAAAAATTATGCATGCGACAGAACACTTGAGGAAAATCTACTGGTTCTACATACAAGTTTTTAGTTTCTCGATACATCTGTCTGAGTTTTTTACTAGAACAATGTTTACCTACAAGAAGTGCTTGAACAAAATACCCATCCATCAATACAATCATTGAATTCACGACTGGTTGCTAATCAATCTTATAGCTATAAATTTGAGAAAAATGATTACTTATACTCACTTAGTATTCAACATGTCTAGTAAATTGTCCAATGGACGATTAAATGTAGGGGCAGGTCTTACTAGGAAGTCGTTATAGAAGCAGAGGCTTTTAAATTTATCCCTACAAAACACTCTATCAAAAATATTAAAAAATACATATACTCACTTGGTTAATATTCCTAAATGAAACCATAGCCATAAAAAATAAAATAATTTTCTAAATATTGTTGACAAATGAAAGCGGATACATTAAATTAAATCCAAGATATATCTATATTAAATCTATGTTAAAAAATGGGAGTTGGCGCTATGAATGTAGTAGCTACATATTTGATTGAGAGTGCGTTTGATTTACATGAAGTCGCACAAGTCATGGCAGGCGAACAGTCGACAGGCACATTTGTAAAACTGCCTGGAGAAACAGAGTCCTTACATAAGCATCATGCGGCAAAGATCATCTCTGTAAAACAAATAAGTGAGGTAGACAATCCATCTTTGCCTTATGGCCTATCATCAAATAATGGATATAGACAAGCTGAAGTCATCATTGAGTATCCAATCACAAATTTCGGCTATTCTTTGCCTAACCTTATTACGACGGTTGCTGGAAACCTCTTCGAACTTCGTGAATTAACTGGCATCCGCCTAATCGACTTCACTGTACCCACAGTGTTTCAAGAAAAGTATCCAGCCGGGCGATTTGGCATTTCAGGTACACGGCACTTAGCAGGTGTACATGAACGGCCGTTGTTTGGAACCATAATTAAACCAAGTGTGGGACTTCCAAAAGACGAGTACCGGAAGATGATTCGTGAATTTGCAGAAGCCGGAATCGATTTTATCAAAGACGATGAGTTGACGGGTAACCCCCTGTATTTCTCATTCCAAGACCGGGTCGAGATTGCGATGGAAGAAATCAATCGCGTCGCTATGAAGACAGGGAAGAAGACGATGTACGCTTTCAACATCACAGACGAAATTGATCAGATGCGAAGAAATCATGACTGGGTCGTTCAACACGAAGGCACTTGTGTCATGGTAAGCATCAACAGTGTCGGGTACGGGGCGGTTCGCCATCTAGCAAACTACACGGAATTGCCGATTCACGGTCATCGCAACCAGTGGGGAGCGATGACACGTCATCCAATGCTCGGGATGAGTTTCACGGCGTATCAGAAGATTTGCCGTCTCGCAGGGGTCGATCAACTTCATACAAATGGACTAGATAGTAAGTTTGCCGAACCGAACGTCCAAGTTGTGAAATCGATTAACGATTGTCTCGCGCCTATTTTTGCAGATGATGCTGTCATGCCCGTGTTATCCTCGGCACAGTGGGCAGGAAGTGCGCACCCTACGTATCGAGCTGTCGGTTCGACCGATCTGCTTCACTTGGCAGGCGGCGGTATCATCGCGCATCCAAATGGCATTCGAGCAGGGGTAGATAGCTTTGTCGAATCCTGGGAAGCGGCGGTTGCGGGTATTCCTTTTGAGCAACTGGTTAAAGAGAGCCCTGTCGTTCGAGCTGCCTATGAGAAGTTTAAGAAATGAGGAAATAAAATGACATTACTACTAGGGTTTTACGGAGATGATTTTACAGGATCGACCGATGCCATGGAGGCACTGTATTTAAAGGGTTACAAATCGGTCCTCTTTTTAGAAGCTCCTCCAACGCATATTTTAGAAAGCATGCCAACTCTTCAATGTATCGGAGTCGCAGGAACGAGCCGAGCCAAAGACCCGGACGGGATGGAACAAGAATTGCGACCGGTTTTGACACGTTTGCAGGAACTGACGCCGAAGATTGTCCACTACAAAGTATGCTCGACATTCGACTCTTCACCCGATGTGGGCAGTATCGGCAAGGCAATCGAAGTCGCTAATACGATTTATACCGAGCAGTCTCATGTACCCGTCATGGCTGGGGCACCAGCTCTTGGGCGATATACGCTTTTTGGCAACCATTTTGCAAAATCCGGAGACGAGGTCTACCGACTCGACCGTCATCCAATCATGTCGAAGCATCCCAGTACACCGATGCAGGAGGCGGATCTTGGAAAGCATTTGGCACACCAATTATCAGCAGATATTCGTTATTTCACATTAGTCGATAACCAGCCTAGTGAAGCATTAGTAGATTGCTATAAAAAAGCTACAGCAGGTGACGTAGTCATACATGACTGTGTGGATGCGGAGATGCTTAGGCGAAGTGCCCGAATCATTTGGGAGACGCAAGACGCACCGCTGTTCGTCGTGGGTTCGTCAGGAGTCGAATATGGGCTAGCCGATTATTGGGAGTCAGAGACGGATATCTCACCAGAGAAGAAAACGGTGTACCCACTATATGCACAAGACAACGTCCTCGTCATATCTGGAAGTGCCTCTATGATTACGAAGAATCAGATTGATTTCGCAGTGAGTCGAGGTTATACAGCTGTTCGGATTCCGAATGAGATTCTCCAGGGGAAAGATCCTCACGACTTCTTAGAATATATCCAGAACCTGGCGGAGGCAGATAAACGATTGATCCTTTTCACGGCACTAGGGCCCGACGATGAGAACATTCGTCACGTAAAAGCTTATTACGCTGAAAATGGAGCGACGCCTGCAGAAGCAGCAGAAGTCATCGGAACGATTCTCGGGAAGCTGACAAAGACTATCTATTCAACAAACGGCTACGCCCGACTCGTTATTGCAGGTGGGGATACATCCGGGTTTATCACGAAGACCCTAGGTATCGATTCATTAGAAGTCATCCAGTCCATCTCACCTGGGGCACCCCTTTGTATCGGGAAATCATTTTCTCATGGCGAGACGATTGAAGTTGCGTTAAAAGGAGGGCAATTCGGTAGTGAAGCGTATTTCCTAGACGTTCAAAATGCAGCAAGTGAAAGGGAATGATTCAACATGCGAGTGGAAAAACAACCAAAACAACTTTTGAAAGATATTGCCTATGACAAAATCAAAGAACTGATTTTGACAGAAAAGGTTGAGCCGAACCACATGCTCTCCGAGCGTGAGCTAATCGATATTTTAGAGATGAGTAAGACGCCAATCAAGTCGGCACTAATTCGACTAGAGTCCGAAGGGTTCGTCAAGATTTCGTCAAAACAAGGAATCATTGTCTTAGACATCAGCCTAGAACGGATCTTGAACATCTATGATCTGCGTGTAGCGCTAGAGAGTTTTGTCTGCGCAAAGCTGCATATGAAGTTGACGCAGTCAGAAATCGCTGTGCTTCAGGTGGCCATCGACGAGATGGATACAGCAGCAAGCAACAAAGATGTTCACCACTTCACAAAATGGGATCATGAGTTTCATTTGACCATGGCGCGATTGACAGAGAACTATGAAATCGAGCGCGTACTCCTTAACTACAATGATCAGTTAAAACGCATCACATTCAAGCACCTGAAAAAAGACGTAGAGCGAATGGCCCAATTCAATGAAGAACACAAGGCAATCCTCGCCAGCCTATCGGATCCGAAAGGAGAGCCTGCACGACTGATAGAAGAACACTTGATTCAATCTAAACAAAAATTACTCAACTAGGGGCGTGAAAATCAAGATGAAAGCAGTGTACATACAAGACGCGTATCAAGTAGAAGTGCAAGAGGTCGAGGTGCCGAAACTGACCGACCAAGATGTGTTGATTGAAGTGAAGATAGCAGGGATTTGTGGGTCAGACATTCATACGTATAAAGGTCTTCACCCATTTCGGAAGCCACCGGTCATCATCGGCCATGAAATCTCAGGAGTCGTCAAAGAAGTCGGAAAAGACGTCACCCATGTGAAAGTTGGTGACAATGTTACAGTAGAGCCACAAATCGGGTGTGGAGAATGTGTGTATTGCCGAGACGGGCAAGTCAATCTTTGCACTAACCGCACAGCGCCAGGGTTGAATGGGTGGTTCGGTACGATGGCCGAGTATTTTGTGGCACCAAAAGAGACGGTGTTCTTGTTACCAGATACAATGGACCACGTGCAAGGTGTGTTGGTTGAGCCATTAGCCGTCGGTGTCCATGCCATTCGAAAAGGACAGATAGGTGTCGGATCACGCGTCGCTATCTTAGGAGCAGGTCCAATTGGCTTGCTTGCCATGGCAGTAGCCAGAGCATCAGGAGCGACCGTGACGTATGTGACGGACGTATTGGATTATGCTCTCGACGCAGCTAAAGAGATGGGTGCGAGCCATACAAAGAATATTCGAGACAATGCTTCGTGGCATGAGGAGGCTATCAATGAATCTGGAGGATTGTTTGATGTTGTTTTAATCGCAGCTGGCATTCCTGGAATTATTGATGATTCGTTAAAGCTGCTTCGAAAAGGTGGAAAAGTCATCACAATCGCCATGTTTAATGGCACTCAAACATTCGATATCCACAATCTTCAAAATCAAGAAAAAGAAATCATCGGATGTATGACTTACAACTCGGTTGATACAGAAACGGCCATTGAGTTACTAAACACTAATCAGATTATTATTGAGCCACTGATTTCACATCAACTTCACATGGATCAAGCTGGATATGGATTCCAAATTGTCGATAAGAAACAAGACAATTCATTAAAAGTCTTGGTCTCATTTGAATAAAAAACACACTGGGGGAATGGAAAATGTTGAAGAAAGTAGCAGGGGGATTATTTGTAACAGGATTGGCATTAAGCCTAGCAGCATGTGGTGGGGACGAGAACAACGCATCAAGTGCATCACAAGGAGAAACTTCAGGTGAAGTGACGACGCTTCGTCTAGGGCACATCGCCTCTGAAACAGATGCCTGGCATTTAGGGGCTCAAAAGTTTGCTGAGCTTGTGGAGGAAAAAACAGACGGATCTGTAAAAGTAGAGTTGTATGCAAGTTCGACTCTTGGTAACGACCGTGACCTGATTGAAGGGATGCAACTAGGATCAATCGATTTCGCATTAGTTGCAGGAGTTCTGAGTAACTTCTATGAGCCATATTCAATTTTAGAGCTTCCGTACCTGTTTGAAGATACAGATCATCTTGAAGCCGTTTTATACGGAGAAGTAGGAGAACAACTTCAAGCGGACTTACTTGAAAACGCTGACATTCGAGGACTTGATTTCTGGGTGCGTGGACCACGCTTGTTAACGGCGAGCCGTGAAATCCAATCAGCTAGTGAATTGTCTGGCCTTAAAATCCGTGTTCCTGAAATTCCCGCTTCTATTGCAGCATGGGAAGCAATGGGCGCAACTCCAACGCCAATGGCATTTGGGGAAGTGTATTCGTCCCTTCAAACAGGAGTGATTGACGCGCAAGAAAACCCACTAGCTTTAATAGAATCAAACAAATTGAATGAAGTACAAGATTATTTGATGATGACAAACCACGTGTATGGGTACGTGCAACTGACAATGAGTGAGCAGACGTATCAGAAGCTTTCAGCTGATCAGCAAGCGGCAATTGAAGAGGCTGCAGAAGAAGCTACGCAATACGAGAATGAATTAGTGTATGAACTCGAAGCTGAGCTTCTTCAGAAGTTAAAAGATGCTGGAATGACTGTTGTCGAACCAGATATTGCTTCGTTTTCTGAACTAGCAACAACTGTTCATGCAGAGTTTGCAGACGAATCAGATGCACATCGTGCGCTTTATGACAGCATCGTCAATGCAAAATAGACCAGAAGAGGGCTTGTGCCCTTTTCTTGTTCTTTAGGAGGAATCTATGTGTCACTCTATTTGAACCTGGTAGAAAAACTAAATATGGTTGTGAAGTACTTGTTAGGTCTGATGATTGCGACCATGTCGGTCCTTATCCTAACTCAAATTTTCACACGCTTTGTCATTAACTACCCCTTGCACTGGACGGAGGAACTTGCCCGTTACTTGATGATATATAGTGTCTTCTTAGGTGCCGCTGTTGCGATTCGATACAATCGCCTCATCGCTATTGAAGCGATTGCCCAAGCGATGTCTGAGACAAAACGCCTGTGGTTAAAGCGTTTTGTGATGTTGCTCACAATTGTCTTCTCTAGCCTAGTTATCATTTATGGAATAGACATTTTAGGTGCGGTTAAAAATCAAACATCTGCGGGGCTTCGAATCCCGATGAACATCCCGTACTTTGCTATTCCATTAGGTGCTGGACTGATGATTATAAATGCGATTGCAGTCATGATTGATGGTGGCAAATCGCACTATCCGAAAGAAAGCGAGGAAACGACATGGCAATAGTTCTTTTTGTTTCCTTGATTGTTCTTTTCGCTTTAGGCGTTCCTATCGCGATTGCGATGGGACTTGCTTCAGCCATTGCATTGATTTATGAAGGGACGACACCTCTAGTCGTCTTAGTGCAGCGTTCCTTTACATCTGTCGATTCCTTTCCACTCATGGCTATTCCTTTCTTTATCCTTGCGGGAACGCTGATGGAATTCGGAGGAATCTCAAAACGGCTCATCAATTTTGCAAATGCGCTGACTGGTCACTTTGCTGGCGGTCTAGCCATTGTGACTGTTGTGACATCTATGTTCTTTGCTGCCATTTCCGGATCAAGTGCAGCAACTACAGCGGCATTGGGAAGCATCTTAATCCCAGCTATGATATCACGTGGGTATAAACGGAACTTTGCTGGTTCAGTGCAAGCTGTCTCAGGAGAGCTCGGTGTAATTATTCCACCTAGTATCCCTCTGATCTTATATGGGGTAGCTGCTGGAGTTTCAATTGGAGACCTGTTTATGGCAGGTATGATTCCTGGGATTTTAATTGGACTCTCTCTCATCTTCACGATCTACATATTGGCGAAGAAGTACAAATTCCCACGTGAAGAGAAGAAGTCGTTCCCTGAAGTCATGACGGCATTTAAAGAAGCCTTCTTTGCTCTCTTGATGCCAATCATTATTTTAGGTGGTATTTACGGTGGAATTTTCACACCAACGGAAGCAGCGGGAGTGGCAGTAGCGTATGCATTTTTAGTGGGTGTGTTCATCTATCGCGAAATCAAATTAACGCGCCTCGTTCAAATCTTTAGTGAGTCTGCTATCACAACTGCCATTGTCATGTTCATTATTGCAAGTGCTGGGCTTTTCGGCTGGATTTTAACTATGGAAAATGTTCCGAGAGATGTAGCAGCATTCATTACCGGGATTTCGGACAATCCACTCGTCTTCCTTCTATTAATAAATGTGTTCTTATTAATCGTAGGGATGTTCATGGAGACCAATGCGTCAATCATCATTTTGACACCACTGCTTGTGCCAGTTGCACTTCAATTAGGAATTGATCCTGTACACTTTGGAATCATCATGATTGTTAACTTAGCTCTGGGAATGTGTACACCGCCACTTGGCATCAATCTATTCATCTCTGCACAGATTGCCAACATTCGTTTAGAGCAAATTGCACGAGGGATGCTGCCGTTCTATGTGGTGTTGTTGCTTGTCTTGTTACTGATTACGTATGTTCCACAAATCTCACTATTCTTACCTAACCTGTTAGACTGAGGTGATAACAATGGATTTAACTCAACAATTGCAACATGCGGGTAATTATCTGATGAAATACGACCTGGCCTGGGGAAACTCAGGTAATATCAGTGCCCGTGTAGATCAGAACAGCTACCTCGTGACAGCAAGTGGTACATTTATGGGAGAACTGCAAGCAGATGATTTTGTTCAGGTCGGTCTGAATAATATCCATTATCCTGCAACTAAAAAGCCAACGAAAGAGACACCCATGCATACAGCTGTCTATGAGGCACGGCCGGACATTGGAGCTGTCTTGCACAGTTCTCCATTTTACTCCACGCTGTTTGCGTGTACTTCGGAACCACTTGAAGCGAACTATTTCATTGAGTCCATGTATTACCTTCAACGTATCGCGTATGTAGATTATCATGAACCAGGAAGTCAGTCGCTTGGAGATGAAGTCCGAGAAAAAGCCCAACAAGCCAATATTCTTTTCCTCAAAAATCATGGCGTACTCGTGTTCGACTCGACACTTAACGAGGCTCGAATGGCACTTCAAACTCTGGAGCTAACATGCCGTATGGTCGCCACGAGTAAAGCGAGTCACCTTGACCTAAAAGCAATCGGGGAAGCGGATGTTACCCGTTTTTTAGAAGGTGGCGTTTACAAGCCGAAGCGTGTGTGGGGAAAGTAATTTTACGATTGTCTGGTACAAGGAAAATGGGTATTACGAAACCAAAAGAGCTTGCATTCGCAGGCTCTTTTGGCTTTTATATGTGGAGTAAATAATCCGAAACCTACACACTGTGTCCGCTGCCCACTTCCGAAAATGCTCACTCCCGCAATCCCTCCACGGCCTATTCGAATGATGGTATACTAAGGAAGAGATTCATCCTTTTGAATCGTTACCGAAAAAAATCGTGAATCTTCCGCTACTGTAAAAATAGAGCACAAGCTTAGGATTTCATGAGGAGGATATTAAATGACTGAACAAACAAACGAAGCCGTTGTGTCAGAACTCATCGGCCAAGCACGCGACCGCTCAAGCTGGGAAAAGCGCTTAGAAGCATTAAAAGAACTGGAACAGTATGACACACCAAAAGTACGTGAAACAATTATTGGACTTGCCCTACGTGACCGCGTGTATGCGGTGAAGCAGGAAGCTGTGAACATGGCGAACCGCTTGAACTACACAAAAGACGGACAGAAAATCGTCCTCACGAAAAAGAACACAGGCTACAAGAACAGTGATTTCACAAAGGTGTTCCACCAAGTGAAGCGTGATCTAGAGCTTGGAGATTTTGAGTTCGAACTCGAGTCGTTCAAAGAGCAGTTCAAAGAAGTGAACCCAGAGATGTACGATGTGATGCAGTATGAGCACAAAGACGGGTTTGATCAGTGGATGGAAAATAAGTATATGAATTTACCGAAGAAGTAAATGAATGTGTGGCCCCTGCGAAATATTGATGCAGGGGCTTTTTTATGAAAACAAATAATTACTTAGACCTATCAAAAATAGTTATAATCTATCTATAGAAATTAGTCATTATATGCTAATTTAAATGAATCAATTGTTCTCTAAGTCACGCAATCTCACTTGAAAGAAGGGACGCTTGTGCGTAAAAAAGTTATTTATTTACTATTAATCATGTTAACTGGGAATCTAGGGATTCCTGTTTTTACATATGCGACAGAAGCCTCATCAAAAGAACCTGTCCGTGTCATTGTTCAACTAGCAGAGGAGTCGTTAATTGAACGATTGTCACAAAATGGGGAGTCACTGGACGAGAAAACTGTGCAAGAGGTCAATCAACTTATTGACGAAATCGATCGGAACAAGGAAGAAGTAGAAAAAGAAATCATGAACGAAGTCGATTCAGCGGAAATCGAAGAAAGCTTTTCGGTCGTATTGAATGGCTTTGCTCTGATGGTAAATGCCTCTGATATAGACGAATTATCAGATATGGCGGAAGTGAAAGCTATCTATCCGTCTACAGTGATCTCCCGTCCGGCGGCAAGTCCACAACTCGTCTCTTCTAAAGAATTAATTGCCGCACCATCCGCAGGATCAAGTGCCTCAAAAGGGGAAGGCGTCGTTGTCGCTGTGATTGATACAGGAATTGATTACACGCATAAAGACTTTGTATTGTCGAGTCCTTCTGCGGCTAAATTATCACAGTCGAGCGTAGAACAATCTGTGCTAAATCAAAGGGTGGCACCGGGAAGATATTTTACTGCGAAAGTGCCATTCGGCTACAACTACATGGACCGAAATACAGAGGTGCGTGACTTGGCACCGAATGCATCGATGCACGGAATGCATGTGGCCGGAATTATTGGAGCAAATGGCGCGGAAGGGTTCGGTGGCTTACGCGGAATGGCACCAGAGACTCAGCTACTCGCAATGAAGGTCTTCTCGAATAGTGCCAATTCAAATTACACATACAGCGATATCTACATTAAAGCGATGGATGATGCGGTGCGACTCGGTGCAGACGTCATCAACATGTCGATCGGCGACACAGCAGCATTTTCTGCAACCAATGGTCCTGAATACCAGGCCATCGAACGTGCACGAGAAAGTGGTGCAGTGGTTACCATATCTGCTGGAAACTCTGCTCTTTACGGGGAGGGTAAGGTGGATATTCTGGCCTCTAATCCGGACTACGGGATGGTCTCATCACCTGCCATAGCAGAAAATTCGTTAGCTGTCGCATCTTTCGAAAATTCACGTATCAATAATCAACCCAATCCGAATGCGGCGAAGATGAGTGATTTCAGCTCTTGGGGACTAGGTGCGAATCTCGACCTAAAGCCGGAAGTCACTGCTCCAGGTGGCGGTATTGTCTCAACCATCAATAATAACCAGTACGCAATCATGAGTGGGACGTCTATGGCGGCACCACATGTCACTGGTGCAGCAGCTATTCTCGTTTCAAAAGCAGCAGCTCTAGGAGTGACAGGGCGTGATCGAACCAATTATATAGAAGCTCTTCTCATGAACAGCTCGCGTCCGGTAAAGAATGTAGGGAACCAATTCGAATCTCCTCGAAGACAGGGAGCCGGTCTCATCCACATTTCAAACGCCTTGCAATCACAGGTGACTGTTGTGGAAAAGAACAATAAAAAAGGGAAGTTAAATCTTGGCGAAATGAATGTAGGTGTTGTATCGAAAGAGGTCACCATCACCAATCATGGTCCTTCGACACTCCAGTTTACACTAAGTAGCAGTTTCCAAACGGACTCTGTGCGCAATTTGAATGGCCGCAAGGTTGCTGTGCCAACTGAACCTGTGCAACTCAGTAATCAACAAGTGGCAATGGTCAGCGGAAGTCAACTAACTGTAGGCCCTAATGAGTCGGTTTCATTTCCGGTTTCGATTGAAATAAAAGATGTTTCTACTGTAAAGGCACAATTACCGAATGGATTTTACCTCGATGGATTTTTACAATTCACAAGTCCCACCCATGTGCCTTTGACGATTCCGATATCTGGTTTTGTAGGGGATTGGGATCAAGCACCTGTATTTGATCAAGATTATTTTGAATCGGAGAGCCTTTGGAAAAAGCAAGGTCTAAAAAATGATTATGGACAAATGGTGCAGCCGAAAGAGTATCTATTGTCACCAAATAACGACGGGTTATATGAACGTATTTCACCCGTGTATTCCTTGTTGAGAAATGCAAAACGGTTAGAATTTTCGATTGTGGATGCATCAGGGAATCGTGTCGTATTGTTAAATAGTCGAAGCAACGTGGTGAAACACTACAGTTCGACAAATTCGTTTACCGACTTGACGGCCGCAGCGTGGGATGGCAGACGGCAAGGCGCACCAGTTCCGGACGGCACCTATTACTATCAAATGAAGGCGTTGATTGATTATACAGGTGCGGAATGGCAAGTAAAAGAGTACCCATTAATTGTAGATACAACAGCTCCGGCTACGACACTTTCCTATGATTTTAATCAACAACTTCTTACAGTTGCTACAGTGGAAAGGGGTGCAGGAGTAGCTGAGTACTCGGTGTATAAGAATGGTGGTCTTATTGCAGCACAAAGTAATCTAGCCAAGATACCTATTTCTACAATGGCTGGAGATGTACTCCGAGTGGAAACGCGAGACAAGGCAGGGAATCGAAGTTCAGTGGAGCTAGTGGTAAAGGAACCTATAGCTGATGTGGTTGCACAGCCAACACCAACACCAACACCGACACCGAACCCGAACCCGGAAAATAAAATTGTATCAGTGGAAGATATTGCAGAACAGCTAAAGAATCAACAAACGGTTGAATTAACTGCTGAAAAGGAACTTTTAATTGAAAAAGAGGTCTTTGAAGAAGTGTTCAACAAGAAAAGTACTCTTGAACTGACATTTGCAAAAGGAACGGTCCTATTCGATACGAAAACGTTAGGTGAGCTTTCAAGAATGAAGCAGGGATTATTGAAAATCACAGTTTCAGAAATAGCGTTATCAAAGGGGACTCAAGAAGTAGCCATCTCATTTTATATGTCGGACGGTACGTCTGAAACAGAATTACAGCCTTTTGAATCTGCTATACATGTGAAGCTCCCACTTTTAGTGGACATCACTAATTCTACGAAAACAGCGCTGTATCTACTTGAAGGGGACAGGCAGATTTATCAAGGCGGTAAAATAGAGAACGGGATTCTTGATGCGTCTATTTATGGGTCGGGAACGTATGGGGTCATTGAAAAAGATATCACCTTTGAAGATACCAATAAACACTGGGCAAAAATGCAAATCGAAACGCTCGCCTCTCGGTCGATCATTCAAGGAAAGTCTGAAAAAGAGTTCATGACCAATGCCTCCATTACACGAGCAGAATTCGCTGTTCTGTTGACGAGAGCGCTCAACCTACCGACACAAGGTTACCGAGGCATCTTTAACGATGTACCTGCAAGCAAAAGTTGGGCATACCGAGGAGTAGAAGCCGCGTACCAAGCTGGTATTGTGAATGGGATTACTAACGATCAATTCAATCCGGATGCCCGAATTACGCGACAAGAAATTGCTACGATGATCATGAGAGCGGTTCGCTACCAAGATGAAAGTAAGATAAACAATCTAAATGTGCAGCATCAGTTTACAGATGTGCGAACCATTAGTTCTTTCGCCAAAGAAAGTGTCAAACAAGCGAATTCACTAGGGATTATTCAAGGAAGAGCAGGAAACATGTTCGATCCGAAAGCCAATGCGACGCGTGCCGAAGCGGCTGTCATGTTGTACCGAAGTCTATTGGTACTCGACGAATTCTAAGAAGGATAGAGAAAACAACAAAGTACTACAGGATTTTCACAACTCTCCTGACTTTCGAGTTAGGGGAGTTTTTAAACAGGTGCCTTTAAACAGGTGCCAACTTTAAACAAAAGATGGCAATTTACTGTATGTCATCAACTTCATCGAAGGATTCAATAAAAAAGTCTCTTCACAAACAGGAGGTTCCTCACGCAACGTGAAATTAAAAATTACTTTCCTAGCGCACCTTCCCTGAGACACGTGCCAATCGCGGTGAACTCTTGAAAGTCTAGAACTCAACAATTGGATAATTAAGCTAGCGTTCTTAATACACTAAGATTGTTTTCACATATCGATTCACATGTCGTGTATTGTGGGAATCATTTAGTGCATAGGTACCTCGGAACGACGTTGAGAGTAAGAGACTTGACGTATAAATAACTGAAGAGCATTCACAAAACGAAAAAAGGTCTTGCCCGTCATGAAGCCGAAGGTTGAGCGCGGGTATCCAAAACTTTACGTAGAGAAAGTTTTTCAAGCAGATGAAGGCTGTGATTTATGGTACATAAATTTAAAACAATTCACTAGCTCTGAACCAACACAGATTATTCACTAATATTACCTCTATATCTAATTTGGCCCTTGCTGTTGCAGGTTTTTTGTATTTTCATAAATTGTGTGTGGGTTGTATGGGTGACACTAAATAGGAAACATTCCCATTTGTCCAAATCAAATAAAAATGACCAATATAATAGTCAAAAAGAAAATGATGTGTTACAATCATTTCAAGAGGTGAGTGGATGAAGACGAGACTGAAGGAATTGCGTGCGCGGTTCGGTATCAATCAAACGGAACTTGCCAAGCGTGCGAAAATCTCAAGACAAACCGTTAGCCTGATTGAACGGGGGGAGTTCATGCCCTCGTTATTGATCGCTACGAAGATTTCGAGAGTGTTCGATGAACCGATCGAAAAAATTTTTCAATTTGAAGAGGAGGAGTTGCAATGATGAAAGTCATTGGGAAGCTTGGCGTCTATGTGGTGCTCGGAGGTGTGTTTGGCTACTTTTTCGCGATGTTCGCAATGGACCGTGAATCTACGCTCGACTTTTCTGGTTTGGCGTTTCCATTTGTGATAGCACTACTAGTAGTAGTCATAGGATTACTCGCTTTTTCACTTTTTGGCTACATGAAGATTCGTAAGTTGTCGGAGCAAACGTTTAAAGGAGACGAGGAAGACCGTATGGAGGAGAGGATGTACCGACTGTATGCGGATGCCAGTCTAGCTGGGGCGGTTGCCATTGTGGCGAGTCTCACGGGGATGGCGGCTGCGATATTGACGGAAGCGGCGGTCTGGACAGTATTCGTTTTTGCAGCACTACTGCTTCTTGGGACTGTGTTGTCGTTCTTCTTCCCGACGCTTATGAACGTGATGTATCCGGAACGTAATCTTCCGGCCATGTCGGATAAGGACTACACGAAGAAATTGTTGGCGCATTCGGATGACGGGGAGCGGCACATTATGTTAGGCGGGTTGTTCAAAAGTTATCAAACTGCCAATTCCCTGATGTTTCTGGCCATTCTGTTTCTACTTTTCTACTCGCTTGCAACAGGTACGTCTCAGATGGTCGGCATCTTGGTACTCGCCATAATTATCATTAGTACCAATACCCGTTATTCGCTCAGCATTCGAAACAAATAGAGGATCAATTACCCCCTGCCCACGCAGGGGTTTTCCAATTTCGTAGTTAGAGAAATTTTCCTATTTATCAATGGGAGCTAGTGGTCTTTACATGGATCTTCGGCTACAATGCGTAGCTATTAATACGAATCCACAAAAAAACAACGGCACCAGAAAAAATCCCCACCATTGTTCCTTATCTTATTCAATTTTCCCATCCTCTTTCAACACCTGTTCAAACGCTTCGACCACACTTGGATCATAGTGAATTCCACTTAGTCGTTTGATTTCATTCATTGCGTACTCCGCCGAATAGGCATTTCGGTAGGCTCGGTCTTCCGTCATCGCATCAAATGTATCACTGACTGCAATGATTTTCGCTTCCAAAAGAATCTCGTCTTCCTTGAGGCCACGGGGATATCCAGATCCGTCTAGACGCTCATGATGCTGCTCTAGAATCGGCTTAAGCGATTCATACATGGTACCTTCGAGCATCTTTGCACCATCCTCTGGATGCCGCTTCACCACATCGAACTCTTCCTTTGTAAGTTTTCCAGGCTTATTCAAGATTTCTGCAGGAATATCGATTTTTCCGATATCGTGCAAATACGCAGATTCTGTGATTCGGTTCAAGACATTGGTACTCACACGCAGTTTCCGAGCAATTTTCACAGCATACTCCGCCACGCGGTCGCTATGCATATATGTATAGTTATCCTTGGCTTCCACTTTCTTAACAATCTCCATAAGTGAGGAAATTTCCTTACTAACATTCACAAAGGTAGGTTCGGTGACAACCCATAAAACAGTAACCTCAGAGAGCGTCTTGAAAAGAATGGTGTCTATTAAGTTTTGAGCAGAAAAATAATCACCTGGAGAAAAGCAAACCATTTCTCCATCTAATTCACATTCGACTTCGCCCTCTAAAATATAATAAAACTCCATTACATCTGGATTTTCGGAAGGGTAGAGATAAAACAACTTATCTTTATCGATATTTTGAACCAAAACTTCTGCACCGTTTCCCCGGGCAAGCAGTCCAATTTTGCTGACACTATATTCGACTGTTTCAATCGTCGACCCCTTCTTACCAACAGTCAATCCTTCCAAATTAAACACTCCTCCAACTTTTCGTGCAAAAAAAGAGGCTCTGCATAAGAACCTCTTCATCATACCACTGTGTGATTTAGTTTTCACCCACAATTTTAATCGGGTCAATCCACTCTGATTTATATCCGAACTGAACCAATATCCAACTGCACTCCGCGATGACCCCTTTTTCAGCGGCCTTCGCAATGGCGCGCTCCGATATTTCCAGGGTCACATTGTAGCAGTCCTCAATTACTTCGTTCAATTCTTTAATATAATCTTCGGTTTCTTTCACAATCTTAAACTTTCCAGTCAGAGAGGCTTCTAAAACGCGACTTGTCTCAAGCAATTCCTCATCTGTTAAATCTGTTGCATGCAGGAAGTCCGAAACAAATGCATCAATTGCAGGCTGTGCCTCCAAGATATGATCTTTGGTGCGCTTTTGAACCTCAGCAATTTTTGCTTGGAGTTCACCGATTTTCTTCTCGCGTTTAGCCACTTCCTCAGCCGATAAATTTCCTCCGGCTATTTCGGAAGAGAGCTCAGTGATTTCTAGTTCCAATTTCTCAATCTCCACCGCATGTTTCCCACGAATTTTGTTAAGATACTCGTTTGTTAACTTGTCGGCTTTCTCAACTGACTCTGCAATCTTCTTATCAATCTCTGCATTCGCCTTCTCAATGAGAGCCACACCTTCGTTGTACTCTTTATCCGAATACTCCGCGGCAAAAGTAGGTGTTGCTGACATCACTAAGAACATAAATACGCCTATAACCCATAGAACCTTTTTCAACCTGACTCCTCCTCCAATGACTACCATCCGACTAATTGACGACTACTGTCTGACAATTAAGTCTATTTTATGATTCTATCGTCCTGCTGTCAATTCAATTCACAAACTCTTCACAATAAATTAAGAATAGATTGCCTATTATCCTCATTATTTCCCTTTTTAAATGGTTAAAATAACCTTTTTAATATGCCTTTTTTCTTTAAGTGGTAAGCGCCTTCTTAGCAAATTCATATAGTACCCCATTCACTTAGAACTACAGTTTAGATTAAAAGTATTCCCGACATGACAGAGTACAGTGTAGTCTATCATTCCAAGGGGACTCTAGTATTTCCCTAACAGAATTCCTCTGCTATACTTAGCCAAACGAAATAGAAGGAGGAAAAAGAATGTTCAGTTACGAAAGATTAGTAGACACCATACATGAAGTACCTACATATGAAGGAATTGACGCAAAAGAAGTTGCCGAGAAGCTGAATGAACTGATGCAGATTGGGAAAACGCCAGAAGGAGGCATGCACCGCTTTCCTTATACTGATAACGAGCAACAAGCAAAACAGGTCTTCGTTCGCTGGATGGAAGAGATGAACCTGGAGGTGCGGGAAGACGCCGTAGGGAATCTGTTCGGTCTATATAAGGGGCAAGACCCAAGTCTGCCTGTCGTCATGACCGGTTCTCATATCGATAGTGTGCCAAATGGGGGAGCGTTCGATGGGCCTCTCGGATGCATCAGTGGTTTGCTTGCGGTGAAGGTACTTCAGCAGAGAGGAATTCGTCCGCAGCGAGGCATTGAGGTCGTCGTCTTTGTTGATGAGGAGGGTGCGCGCTTCCGCAATGGGATCTTTGGTAGCCGTGTCTTGATGGGGGAAATGACTTTTGAGAACCTGACCCGGTTTGCGGATGACGAGGGCACGGCACTTGTTGATGCGATGCGTGCGAATGGGTTTGTCCCAGAGGACGTGCAGACAGCTGTGAGAAATCCTGACGAGATTCATGCGTTTCTTGAGCTACATATCGAGCAGGGCGTGAAGCTTGAAAAGAACGGAGTGAACATTGGTGTTGTGGAAGGGATTGCGGGGCCTGCATGGGTAATTGTGACGTTTAAAGGAAACACGGACCACGCTGGAAACACGCCAATGGATGCACGGAAAGATACAGTACCCGCTGCGGCAGAACTTATTCTGGCGGTCGAATCCTTCCCTGGTCAAATTAATGACACAGCGGTAGCAACGGTTGGCAAGCTTCAGGTGCTACCGAATGGGTCAAACGTCATTGCCGGAAAGACGGAAGTGACGATCGATGTGCGGGATATTTATGAGGACACGCGAGCTCAGTTGATCAAGAAGATTGAGCAGGAAGCGTATAACATAGCAAGCAGAAGAGGGCTGGCCATTGAAGTGGACACAGATACCAACATTCCTCCTGTCCTGGTACCAAACGAGATTCAGCAAGTAATTCGGGATGCTGCTGATAAGTGCGGGTTGTCAACCATGCCTGTTGTCAGCGGTGCTGGTCATGACGCCATGATTATGGGCAAATATGTCCCGTCCGGTATGGTCTTCGTCCCAAGCCACAACGGTAAAAGCCACTCTCCCGACGAGTGGACTGACCTTGCGGATTGTGTGCGCGGAGTGGCTGTAATGACGGAGGCTTTGAGGAATTTAGCAGAGAGTTACATGGAGTGAATCAAAGAGTAAAATAGTTTTAGATTGTGGTAGAATGTCAATCTCAAAAAATCGAGATATACGCTATTGGAGAATTGAAGTTTTACTTAACGGATTTATAGTTCTGTTAAGTAAAACTACCTTACCTAAAGATGTGGATAAGTAACTATCATTCTAAAAATATAAATAAATTAGAAAGTAATTATTTACAAACAAATCAGAATGTTCTACACTATTATTGAAAACGATTTCAAAAAGGCTATTTTTTTTATAATTTATTGAAAACGATTTCAAAAAGGCTATTTTTTTTATAATTTATTGAAAACGATTTCAAAGGAGGGTTTTATGAAGAGGAAAATAAATATAAAAGATGTAGCTAAATATGCTGGTGTTTCACCTGCTACAGTTTCAAGAGTGTTAAACAATTATCCTCATATTCGACCTGAAAAAAGAAAGCTAGTTGAAAACGCAATACAATTTTTAGAATTTAAACCTGATGAAATCGCTAGAAGTTTAATAACTAAAAAAACAAATACGATTGGTTTGATAGTAGATGATATTTCAAATCCGTTCTTTTCTGAAGCCTCCAAAATTGTTATTAACCAAGCGAGAAAATTGGGCTATGAAATTCTAATTTACGACCTCAGTGGAGATATCGATGTAGAACAAAGTTTAATATTCTTAAAAAATAGAAATATTTCAGGTTTACTTGTAGGGTCAGCAAGTATGGAAGAGGAAAAATTTAATCACTTAAAGGATAGTGGCATTCCCGTAGTCTACTTCAACCGAAGACCTTTAATAACAGAATTTGATACTGTTACTATGGATAATGAGCTAGCATCAGATTTAGCTGTTAATCATCTGGTTTCAAAGGGTCACTCGAATATTGTTTTTATAAGTGGGCCGATACAATTTTCCACTTATTTTGATAGGCTTAAAGGGTTTAAAAGTGCTTATACAAAAAGTGGAGCTTCAGATTTTGAGAAAAATATCTTGACTGGAGCATTTAACGAAGAAGATATTTTCTTGTTTATAAATGAATTATTTAGTACTGATAATACCCCTACTGCCGTTATTGGTGCATCTGATCAAATTGCTATAACAATCTTATCAGCTATTTCTTCATTAAAACTCGAAGTTCCAAAAGATGTTGCGGTTGTAGGTTTTGATAATATATCTATTTCAAAGAATCCCTATATTGGATTGACAACAATATCTCAACAGAAAATAAAAATGTTATCAAAGGCTTTATCAATGTTAATTGAGCGCATTGAGGGAAATGACTCAGAGAATCCGAAACATTTACTGATTTCGCCTATATTAATTGAAAGAAGAACAACTTAAAGGGGGTAATAAATTGAATTTTTTAAATGATTTATTTTCTTTAAAAGGAAAAGTAGCTATTGTTACTGGTTCAAGTAAGGGGATTGGTCGGGAAATTGCTATCGCAGTTGCAAAGGCGGGTGCAGATGTAGCGTTAGTTGCTAGAAATGAAAAAGAATTAAATTCAGTAGTCTTAGAGATAAAAGAGCTTGGCCAACAGGCACTTGCAGTGCCTGTTGATTTACTCGAAACTAGTAGAATTGAAAATGAAATAAAGAAAATAAATGATTACTTTGGGCACATAGATATTTTGATTAACAATGCTGGCGCTAACGTACCAAAACCAGCAACAGAGGTTTCTGTAGATGATTGGGATCGTGTATTAGACATTAATTTGAAAAGTACATTTTTTGTAACTCAAGCTGTTAGCAAATATATGTTACCTAGTAAAAAAGGAAAAGTTATTAATATGTCCTCCCAAATGGCTTTTGTTGGATTCTACAAACGGGCTGCTTATAGTTCAAGTAAAGGTGGACTTAACCAATTGACAAAAGCTTTAGCAATTGAATGGGCTGATCATAATATTAATGTGAACTCAATTGCACCAACCTTTATTAAAACACCTATGACAGAACCAATGTTCCAGGATAAAGAATTTTTAGGCGAAGTAATGGCTCGTATACCACTAGGTCGTTTAGGAGAAACAAAAGATTTAATAGGTGCAGTAATTTATTTGGCATCACCAGCATCAGATTTAGTTACTGGCCATACACTCGTAGTTGATGGTGGTTGGACAGTTTGGTAATCCAAGGAGGAAAGAAAAGTGAACATGACAATTAATAATCAGATTTTCGATTTCCGTATGCCAGGAAATGTTAAAATTGGCGCGAACTCTTTTAATACGATTCACTCAGATATAGAACAATTTCAACCTAAAAATATTTTATTAATTAGTGATAAAGGATTACAAGAGGCGGGAGTGGTTGAAAAAATTGTACACGACTTAAGTCGACATAATATACCTATTCAAACTTTCACTGATATTTCTGGAGAACCATATTTTGAAACTTTGAATTTAGCAATTCAGTTTATTAAAGATAATCAAAGTGACCTTGTGATCGGTATTGGAGGAGGAAGTGCGTTAGACGTAGCTAAAGCAGCAGCATGTCTTGCCAATAAAGAGGAAGACAATATAACTGAAATCCTTCTTGGGCACTCCACGCCACTATCTAAAGGAATCTCTTGTATTCTATTGCCCACGACTTCTGGAACTGGATCTGAAGTAACCATGAATGCCATATTTGGTGATACAAGTAATGGTGTGAAACGAGGGATTGTAAGTCCTTTTTATTTACCAGACGTAGCAATTATTGACCCTATTCTTACCCTTAGTTGCCCTGCGAAAGTTAGTGCGGCATCAGGTGTGGATGCTTTTACACATGCCATAGAATCATATATTGCAAAAAAAGCGACTCCATTAACAAAACTTTATGCGAGAGAAGCAATGGTGAAATTTCCAGCAAATATTACGAAAGCAGTATTTAATGGATCCGATTTAAAGGCTCGAGAAGAAATGTGTTGGGTAAGTTTCTTAGCAGGGGTTTCATTAGCAAATGCTGGAGTAGGAGCTGTACACGCTTTAGCATACCCTTTGGGTGGAAAATATCATGTACCTCATGGAGTAGCGAATGCTTTACTCCTACCCTATGTTTTTAAAGTGATTGGTAAAACTTGTATGGAAGAAATGGTTCATATAGCTAACTATTTACAATTAGGTGATTATACTGACAATCCTCATGAGGCATTGGGTAAAGTTGTAGAATATTTGTTTAACTTGTTAAAAGAATTAGGTCTTCCAAAAACTCTAAAAGAATTAAATGTTAATGAAAATGATTTAGAGCCAATGGCCAATGAAGCTTCAAAAGTTATTCGTTTATTGGAAAATACACCCTACGAATTAAATAAAAAAGAAATACATCAGATTTATATAAATTCGTTTTTCGGTAATGAATAAGGAGGAGTAACATCATGAAGAAAAAAATGTATATTAACGGTGAATGGGTAGATGGTGAAAAATATTCAGAACTATTATCACCTTATAATCAAAAAAAAATAGCAGAGATTCCTATAGCCTCTGAAGCTCAAGTTAATAAAGCAATCCAAGCTGCTTTTAAACATAAAAAAACAATTAGAAATATTCCTGCGCATATCAGAGCGGATATTTTATTAAAGGTTTCTACGTTATTAGAAGAAAAATCTGAGGAAGCAGCAAGAATTTTAGTTGCAGAAAATGCAAAACCAATTAGAGCCGCTCGTGTAGAGGTGGATCGAACGATTCAGACTTACAGATTTGCAGCAGAACAAGCAAAACAGCTCTACGGAGAAACAATTCCAATGGATGCTGCAAAAGGTGCGGAAGCTAAATTTGGATTCACTATAAGAGAACCTTTGGGGGTTATTGCAGCTATTACACCATTTAATTTCCCTTTTAATTTAGCGGCTCATAAATTAGGACCAGCAATTGCAGCTGGAAATACAATTGTTTTAAAGCCAGCTAGTCAAACACCACTGAGCGCAATATTTATTGCAGAATTGTTTGAAGAAGCAGGACTGCCAAAGGGTGTATTAAATGTTATCACAGGAAGTGGTTCTTTAATAGGAGACCTTCTAGTTAAAGATTCACGAATTAATATGATCACTTTTACTGGAAGTCTTGAAGTAGGTAAAAGAATAATAAAATTAGCAGGTTTGAAAAAAGTTACTTTAGAATTAGGATCCAATGCGCCTGTCATTATAGATAAAGTGAAAGATCTCGACAGAGCAGTTACAAAATGTGTAACCGGTGCTTTTGCATATTCAGGACAAGTTTGCATTTCTGTACAAAGAATTTATGTACACACTGAGATTTATAATGAATTTTTAGAGAAGTTTAAACATGAGAGTGAAAAATTAATTGTAGGTGATCCTTCTGACGATAATACCGATATTTCTGCTTTGATTAATCCAAAAGAACTAGAAAGAGCAAATGAATGGATTTCTGAAGCTGCAACTAATGGAGGAACTATTTATTCCGGCGGTTCTATGACTTCCAATTATTTACTGAAGCCTACTATTCTTATTAATGCACCTGAAAACTGTTCATTAGTCAAAGAAGAGGCTTTTGCTCCGATTGTAGTTGTTAAACCATTCGATTCAATTGATTCAGCAATTGAAGAGGCTAACATCTCTCAATACGGTCTTCAAGCTGGTATCTTTACAGATTCTATGCAAACAGCCCTCAAAGCTGTGAAAGAAATTGAATCTGGAGGAGTTCATGTGAATGATGTACCTACTTTCAGAGTAGATCATATGCCGTATGGCGGTATTAAAAACAGTGGTACAGGTAAAGAAGGTATAAAATATTCTACAGAAGAAATGACTGAAATAAAATTCGTATCCTTTACAGAATAATTTTTTAAACATCTGTTGACTTAAAAATTCATATGATGTATATTTTAAACTATCAAAAAATTTTAAACATTTGGTAATCTATTTTTTATTTTTTAATTAATGAAATCGATTTCAATAAAAGGGGTCGATTTCATTTATATAATAATTTGAAACCGTTTTCAAAAAAAAGGGGGGTTAGTAAGGTTTCGTAGCACAAAACGTTTTGAAGAGTATTAATTTAACGATTTATAGGGGGATGGAAAATGAAAAAGCGAGTGTTTGGAACTATTGGATTAGCATCTGTGTTGTTATTAGCGGCATGCGGAGATTCAAATGCAGGAGCGGTAGATGAAAACTACCCAACTAAGCCTATTACAGTAATTCAAGGCTTCGATCCTGGTGGCGGAAGTGATCAATTAGCGCAATTAACGCAACCTTATTTACAAGAGATTTTAGGTCAATCATTTACAAATGAATATGTACCAGGTGCAGCTGGAGCAATTGGCTGGACAAGGTTGGCAACTAAAGCGAAAAATGACGGATACACAGTTAGTATTACGAATTCACCGATGTTAATGACCAATTATATTATGAATTCTGAAATCACATATACGCTAGAGGATTTCGATCCTTTAGCAAATATTGTAACGGATCCTGGAATTATTGTTGTGGCAAAGGATAGCCCGTTTAACACATATGAAGATTTTATGAAACATGTAGAAGAAAATCCAGGAAAAGTTAATATTTCGAATTCTGGTGTTGGTGGAGATGACTTTTTCACTCAGTTGAAATGGTTAAAAGAAACAGGATTAGAAGCGGAATTAATTCCGTATGATGGGGATGGACCATCTTGGCAAGCAGCAGCTGGCGGAGATGTACATGCTAGTTTTAATAACTTAGGTGTAGTTTTCTCCCAAGTGGAAGCTGGAAACCTTAAAGCCTTAGCAGTCTTTAGTGAAGAGAGAATTGAAAGTCTTCCAGATGTACCAACAGTTAAAGAGTTAGGTACAGATGTTGTGTCAGGATCTTCACGAGGCTATAGTGCACCAAAAGGTTTACCAGACAACGTCAAGGAAGAGTTGTACGCAGCATTTGAAGCTTTAGAAGAAAACCAAGAATTTTTAGATGGATTAGAAAAAGTAGGTTTACCACTAGATTTACGAGTTGGTGAAGATTATATTGAGTTCTTAAAAGCAGACGAAGAGATTTCAAAAGAGATATGGGAAGAAGTTAAAAGTCAGTATCAACAATAAATAGTTAAGGGGATGAGAGATTCTCTTCCCCCTTCTTTATAGGAGTGATATGGGAAATGGTGCTCAAACACACTATTGCGACCTCATTAGTATTAATTCTTTGTATTGTTTTCTTCATGCAAACAATAAACTACCCTACTACTGCAGCTAGACTGCCTCAAATTTTGTTAGTGATTATTGCAGCTTTGGCTATCATTATGCTAATGAATGCCATTAGAGCTTCAAAAAACGAGAATGATAAATTTAGTAAAGAAATTAATATACCTGATTCTGAAATTCAGATGAATTCTTCAACTAATAATAAGGTTCAAGAAATTGTTAATGTAAAGCGTGTAGTAATCTTTGGATTATTAATAGCAGGTTACATTTTGTTAATGGAAATCATCGGATATTTTATAATTACTCCTTTATTTGTATTTATATCTCTAATGTATCTAAGGGCTACTACTTTAATATGGGCAATAATTCTTTCAATAGGATTTACAGCCTTTATTTACGGAATTTTTAGCATGTTCTTAAATGTTCCAGTACCACTTGGAATCTTATTTGGGAATTAAATTATTTTATAAATGCAGAAAGGAGCATCTAGATGACTGAGATATTGTCAGGATTAATATATGTATTATCGTTTTATAATTTGTTATTGATTGCAATTGGAATGCTATTGGGAATCTTTATAGGTTCGATGCCAGGACTTTCAGCCACGATGGCAATCGCTATTCTCTTACCACTTACATATGGTATGGAACCTGCATCTGGTATAGCGATGTTAGCCTCCCTATACATGGGTGCGATGTACGGGGGCTCCATACTTGCAATATTGATAAATACGCCAGGTACGCCTGCAGCAGCGGCTACTGGTCTAGATGGTTACAAAATGACCCAAAATGGACAAGCGGGTAAAGCTCTGGGTGTATCGTTGATCTCTTCTTTTGTAGGGGGATTAATTGGAGCGATTGTATTATTAACAATTGCCCCTTTGCTAGGTAAAGTCGCTTTACAAATTGGAGCTGTTGAATTATTTGCAATAGCAGTGCTAGGAGTAACTATTATTTCTTCTCTTGCAGCAGGATCAGCTGTGAAAGGATTATTAGCAGGAACCCTTGGATTGTTAATATCTTTAATAGGTATGGATTCCATTACAGCTACTCCACGTTTTACATTCGGAAATATTTATTTATTTGATGGAATATCATTCGTCGTTGCGTTGATTGGATTATTTTCAATTCCTCAAGCGCTAAAATTAATCGAAATGGATAAACCTGATGTAAAGGTAAATAAAATCAATGACAAAATATTACCGTCATTTAAAGAAATGTTTAAAATGAGAGGTACTCTTCTTCGTTCTAGTGTTATAGGCGTATTTACTGGATTAATTCCTGGTACCGGTGGAGATACGGCCTCTTGGTTTAGCTATAATGAAGCAAAAAGGTTTTCAAAAGAAAAAGAGAAATTTGGAACTGGCCACCCAGAGGGCCTAGCTGCCCCGGAATCAGCAAATAATGCAGTTGTAGGAGGGGCGCTTGTTCCGACTATCACATTAGGTGTTCCAGGGAGTTCTACAACCGCAGTTTTACTAGGTGGGCTGATGATTCACGGGATTTTGCCGGGACCTACTCTAATGACAGAACATGCTGATGTAGCATACACACTGATATGGGCTGTTTTTTTATCATGTTTCTTTATGTTAGGTATTGGATTGTTATATACAAAAGTTGCTGTTGGTGTTACACGTGTCCCTCCTAAAGTGTTAGCTCCAATAATTGTTTTACTTTGTGTAATTGGTACTTTTGCAGTCCATAATAGTATGGTTGATGTCATGATCATGTTTGGATTTGGGATTTTAGGTTATTTTATGGATAAATTAAGTATTCCTGTAGCACCAATGGTAGTCGGTTTGATTTTAGGAGGCATGCTAGATACAAGTCTTCATCAATCATTAAAAATTGGTGGTGGGGATTGGATGATTTTCTTAACAAATCCTGTATCCTTAGTAATCTTATTAATAGCTGGAATTACTATTCTTCAATCAACGCCATTCTTTGGTAAAGTAAAATCTATGATGAAAAAATAGCCGCATTTTATGGTCAAGTATAGGTTATACTTGACCAAAAGAATGATAAAATTCATCAGATGAATTTTAAGTTGGAGGGTTAGTTATGACTAAAATTGATTATCATCAACTTTTAGAAGAATTTGAAGAGAAAATTAAACAGCAAGAGTGGGTCAAAGGTAGTAAATTGCCAACAATAATAGAATTAGCAAAAAAATATCATGTATCTGTTTCGACAGTAAGAGAAATCTACAGGGCTATGGAGTCAAAGGGCTATATCACTATTCAACAAGGAAGAGGGACGTTCGTCACTTTTTCTGCCATTAATCATTCAGAAGATGTTGAAAAATCTTCTTTTTTAGAATTACTAAGAATTACAGAGTTTAGAACAATTATTGAACCAGCTTTTGCTGCTATGGCTGCAAGAGAAGCATATAACAATGAAATCAATCTTATTGTAGAATCAGCTGAAATAATGAAAAATATGGCGCTTAATAATGAAGTGACTACGAGTGAAGATTTAAGATTTCATAGGCTTATCGTTGAAGCTACCCATAATAAATACGCGCTAAAGGTATATGGAGATTTACAAGAAGACTTAAAAAGAATGAGGGCGTATACAAGAAGACCGCATATGGTAGAGAGAGCTGTTCAATATCATCAAATGATTGCAAAAGCGATCTCAAATCGAAATCCAAATGAAGCTAGAATGTTGATGGAATCCCATCTTCAATCTAATAGTGAGCTTGCAATGTACGAATTGAAAGATTCAAACAGTCTTTAAATTATGAGAGGAGTTTATTAAGTTGCGAATAGGTATTATTCATGCTACCCCTAATGCAGTTCAACCGTTAAATGAAGCATTCTCCCAACTTGCTCCAGATTTCACTATTTTTAATTTTGTGGATGAATATCTTCAATATTATGCTAATCAAATTAATGGTATTGATGAGACTGTTTATCAAGAGTTTGTGAGATTAGCGGTGCGGGCCCAGCAAGCCCAAGTGGATTTTATAGTTGTTGCTTGCACAGTCTTAACACCCATAGTAGATGTAGTAAAACCATTTGTAAATATTCCAGTTATAGCTGTAGATCGTCCCATGTTAGAGGCAGCCGTTTCTGGATATGAAAAAATAGGAATTGTAGCTACTAATGCGCCATCAGGTCCAGCTACCAGAGAGCAATTAATTCAATTAGCAAAAGAACTAAATAAAGAGATTAACGTTTTTGTAGAAATTGATGTAGAGGCTATGAAGCAATTAAAATTAGGAAATATTAATGAACATAACACTTTGAATGCACTAGCTGCTCAAAAACTAAAAGAAAAGGGTGCTGAATGTATAATTTTAGCTCAAGTTACTCAAGCCTCTGCTGAAGAAACAGTGAAACAATTTACTAATCTCAAAGTTTTAACGAGCCCTAAAGAAGCTGTAAAAAAAATATTGTCAAATCATAAATTAGGAGATGAATTAAAATGAAAAAATTAAGTTATGTTGGTTTAGGAGTTATGGGATACGGAATGGCTATGAATCTGGCTAAAGGTGAAAAAAGTGGTAAATACAAATTTTTAGCAGTAGACAGAGATGAACACGTCCTACAGAAATTTAAAGAAAAAGGCTATCAATCAACGAATGATATTGGAGAAGCTACTGATAGTGATTATATTTTTTTATGTTTACCTAATTTAGAGATAGTAAAAGATGTAGTGCTTGGTGAAAATGGATTAATACATAAACTAAAACCAGGTCAAGTAATTGTTGATTTCAGTACAATTAGTTATTTAGGAGCAATTGAGATAGCTGAAAAGTGTAAAGAGAAAAACATTGAATTTTTAGATTGTCCAATTTCTGGTCAACAATCTAAAAGTTTAGACGGAACTTTAAGCATAATGTGTGGAGGAAAGGAAGAAGTCTTTAACCAAGTTAAATCATATTTAGATTGTATGGGAAGTCAAGTTCTATACATGGGTGATAATGGTGCCGGTCAACTTACAAAAATGATTAATAACTGTGCGTTAAACATTTGTGTTGCAAGTTTTAGTGAGTTAATGCCAGTAGGGGTTAAACTTGGACTTAATCCGGAAAAATTAGGTGATGTTTTAATGACAGCCACGGGTTCCAGTTTTGCATCTCAAACATTAATTCCCAAAGTTCTTGAAGGTAATTTTGAGCACGGATTCTCACTAGGTAGAGCATATAAAGATATGGAAAGTATGTTTGAAGTCTTGACGAAATCTGAAATCCCGCTTCCAACATTAAGTGGTACAATGCAATCTTACCAAATGGCTCTTCAAAAAGGTTACAGAGATGAGTATAAACATGCGATGGTAAAAGTTTATGAAGAATTGTTAGATGTAAAAGTTCGTAAGGCAAATTACAACTAATACTAAATAAGTAGGTGATTTCAATATGTTGATTGGCTGTATCGCCGATGATTTCACAGGCGCAAGTGATATTGCTTCTTTTTTTAATAAAGGAGGATTATCAGTCGTTTTATTTAATGGAATACCTTCAGAGAATAAGGTTGAAAACGCAGATGTATATGTTATTGCACTAAAAACTCGAACTCTTAATACTTCTCAAGCGGTACAAGATTCTTTACAAGCTATTAGATGGTTAAAAAACCAAGGGGCTAAACAGTATTATGTAAAATATTGTTCAACTTTTGATTCGACACCAAAAGGTAATATAGGCCCGATTTGCGATGCTGTATTAGAATATCTGAACGTACAGTATTCGATTCTAGTACCTTCCCTTCCTGTCAATGGGAGAACAGTAGAAAATGGTCACTTATTTGTGAATGGGGTTCCGCTTGATGAAAGTTCTATGAGAGATCACCCACTAACACCTATGTGGGATTCTGAAATTAGTAATTTAATGAAAGAACAAAGTAAGTATCCTTGTCATGTAATCACACAACCAATACAGCAAGAGATTATTAATTCCTATAAAAGTAGCAACAACTCTAGTCGCTACTATTTAATACCTGATTATAGCACTGACCTTCATGGAGAAAATATTATAAAATATTTTGGGGATTTAAAAGTTATTACAGGTGGAAGTGGATTGGCTGAGCATTTAGGGAGAAGATATTTAACTGATTCACTCACCACAGAATTAGCTAAAAACAATTCAAAAACTATTTTTCTCGCAGGAAGTTGCAGTGAACGGACTAGAGAACAAATTGCTTACTTTAAGGAGCAGGGATATCAAAGCTATTTTATAGATGTTTTAAATTTAAAGGATGCTAAAGAGTCGGCAAAGACTATTTGGTCCGAAATAAAGAATAAAAATGAAGACATATTAATCTACAGTAGTGATACTTCAGAAAATATCCAAAGAAATAGTAATAGTCATTTAATAAGCGAGTTGATCGAAGAAACTTTAGCAGAGCTCAGTAAAATTGCTATTGAAGACGGATTTACAAATATCATTGTAGCTGGTGGAGAAACAAGTGGAGCAATTGTAAAGAAATTAGGTCTTGAAGCATATAAAATAGGTAGAAGTGTAACACCAGGCATTCCTATTTTACAACCACTGGCTAATACTGATATTAGACTCGTACTAAAAAGTGGGAATTTTGGAGAAAAAGACTTTTTTATAAAGGCACGTGCCTATATATAAAGTAGTTGGATTTATAAAAAGGAGGGCCTCACTATGGATTCCTTACAAAAAAAACTTGAAGACGCAGTATGGGTAGCGCGTAGCTTATTTAATCGTAATAAGGCTAGTGGAAGCATTGCAAATCTTAGTTTTAGACATGAAAATTACATCTTTATTACAGGAACTGGAACTTGCTTTGGAAGACTTACTATCGAGGATTTTGCAGTGGTTGATTTTGATGGTAATTCAAAAAATAGTGTAAAACCAAGTAAAGAACTTCCGTTGCATTTAGCAATTTTTAAAGCAAAGAAGAACCAAGATGCAATTGTTCATGTCCATAGTACTTATGGTGTTCTGTGGAGTTTTGTTCCTAATTTAAATTATGAAGATTGTATACCTGATTACACTCCTTATTTAAAGATGAAACTAGGCAAAGTAGGACTAGTACCCTATCGGAAACCTGGGAGCACAGACTTACTTAATGAACTTACTAAAACACTAGATACATCAGACGGTTGGTTGCTTTCTCAACATGGTCCGATAGTACCCGGCAAAACCATATTAGACGCATTTTATGCAATCGAAGAGTTAGAAGAAAGCGCAAAAATAGCTTGGCACTTATATACGAATAATCTAAGTATGCGAGGTGATTCTGTTTGAAGATTGGATTAGTGCATGCCACTATAAATTCTGTTATACCTATATTGAATGCTTTTAAAGAATTACATCCTACGGTTGATATTGTAAATTTCATGGACGAAAGTTTAATATTTGAATTAAATGAAACAAACAATATTACTCATGACATGACAAGAAGATTAATTGAGCAGGTTTCTAAAGCTGAAAACGCGGGAGTAGACGCCATCTTATTAACTTGTTCATCATTTTCTCCTCATGTAAAACAATTTAAACATTTATTTAATGTCCCAATCCTTAGTTCAGATGAAAGCATGCTAGAAAAAGCAGTTCATAGCGGTAAAAAGATAGGTGTAATTGCAACTGTTGAAAAAGCGGGACCTACTACAACTAAGTTACTCTACGACACAGCAGCTAATTTGCATAAAAAGATAGAAGTAGAAACAATTGTAGTGACGGAAGCTTTTCAAGCTCTACAAAAGGGTGACGAAGTGACTCATGACAACTTAATTCATAATGAAATTGATCGATTGAAAAAGACAAATCATGTTATACTTTTAGCACAATATTCTATGTCCAGAGCAATTAAAACTTACCAAGATGACGCTGAAAATATTATAACAGGTCCTGAGGTTGGAGCAAATTCTATAGTAGAATTAGCAACAAAATTTAATAATAAATAAGTTAATTACCGATCTGAACTCAGGTCGGTTTTTTAAAATGGTACCAATTTAAAATACATGTTAGGTGTTGCTGTGGATGGATAAAATCAGAGCCATAAGTTTAATTCTTATGGGTTTAATTTTTCTTTATAACATTTTTATTTCTAATGAATGGCTAAATCTATTCATTAGCATTTTAGCAATTTTAGTATTAATTCTTTATTTTCCAAAACTTATTTATAGTTCCAAGATATTAGTAATAGCGATGAATTTAGCATCTATATATATTTATTTTTATAGCGGAAATCTAATCGAATATTTTGAAGATATCAAAACGAATCTTGCTATATTATGTATATTTATTTTTGTTCCCTTTCTCATAGTTCCTATTAGAAGAGGCGATTATCTTAATGCAATAGACATTGTGTTGAGAAAACTAATAACTAATAGTCAAAGATTATATGGTCTAGTTAAAATATGTGTAATAATAATAGGCGCTATTTTGAATATGGGCAGTTTACACATTCTATATAATTTTACGAATCTAAAATCATATAAGGCATTTGAAGAAGTGCGAATGAAAGCATTGATACGAGGTGTATCACTGGCATTTTTGTGGTCACCTTATTTTGTATCTGTTGCAGTAGTTTTATCATATTTTAATATAGATTGGATTCAAATATTTTTATTTGGAATTATAATAAATATTATTGGAATATTAATTGGTTATAAGGCTGAAATGAATAACAACCTACCTATCAGAAATTTTTCTACTAGTCACAATGAATTTCGTAAAGCAATCAAGAGTATTCTAATTTTGATAGTAAATATTATCTTAGTTACAGCATTAATCATACTTATTGATGGATTTTCAGACGTCCCTATCTTATCTATTGTTCCACTTACTGTCCTTTCCTATTCTATACTCTGGATGATTCTACAAAACAATGCGAGATATATCGTTTTAGATTACTATAAGGAATTGATTGATCGGGGTCCGAAGATGGGAAATGAGGTATCAGTTTTTTTATCTGCAGGTTTGTTTGGTTCGGCTCTATTAACATTAGGATCTGACAAGTGGATTTTAAAAATTTTAGACACTTTCGAAGTAGAAAATGCTATATTACTGATTCCAATTTTAGCACTTTTAATAATTGGTTCATCTTTTATTGGATTACATCCAATTGTCACAGTTTCAACTATAGGAGTTACTTTAAGCCAAGTAACTTATTTTATGGATCAACATTTTATTTTAGCTATTGGAATATTAATTAGTTGGATGGTCACTGTAATACTTTCTCCTTTTTCAAGCGCAAATTTAATTATGACTGGAATAGTGAATCGGAAATCAATGTTTGATAGCTTTAGAATGAACTATAAGTATGCTTTATCTTTATGGGTAATAGCTTATTTTATATTAATAATTTTTAGCATATATTAAAAAATTATATTTAACTTTTGAACTTTGATGTGAGAATCACAGACTATATAAAATGTGCTCATCAAATTTAAAAGTTTTTTAATGAAGATATACCGTGTCTTTATCTTAATCTTATAAATATTTTTTGATGGGTATTTATTAATCATTGAGTCTTAACTATTTAATACCTCATATTAAAGAAATAAAAAATGAGGCTAGGACATAAATAGACTCCGATCCAAGAGATGATAACTCTCATTCTAAAAATGGAGGTTTTTTATTTCGTATCTCTACACTCTGGCAGTATATTTTCTTTCACGGCCTTGAGCGCTAGACCAATGTTGTTCACGATCGTCAGTCTAGTGTGGACCAACAATCGTGTGAAACCTAAATCAGCTTTCAGAAATCCAAAAACTGGTTCCATGTTATTCTTGCGTCGACGATAAATAGATGTCGCTAGTCTTTTCATCTGGAAGCTTGTTCCTTACATATTCTTTTTTGCTCTTCCTCCTACTTTATGTTAACGCTCATGGTTCGGTAGGTTCAGTCCTAAGCCTTAGTGCACTGTGCCCGGAGGGGACAGTCTAAACATCCTGCAAAAGGTTAGACCTTAAAAGTTCTTACGAACCCTCTACGGACCTTTCGTTTACTGATCTGCTAAAAGATCATACGTTTTCTGTTCAGACATTCATGCATTTTTAGGAATCTGTCACCTCATCGTATGTCCACTTGGAAGTCTTAAATGCGTTATTCTTTTAGGAGCGTTTTTACTTTCGCTAGAAATGACTATAGGTGATCAGAGAGACCTTCTTCCCTCTTCTCAATCTCAGCTGCCTGCTCGGCAACGATCTCATCGATTTACTCGGCTCTCGTAGTCAGGTGCTCGAACAACAACGTATCCTCTTTCTCATGTTCTGGCATGATCTTCTTGTTAAAGAGCTCAGTGTAGAGTTGATTGGATATCTCTATGAAGTTTGCCAAGTGTCTCTCGATTAGTGTCTTCCATACAAAAGTGAATTTGTCTGCTTTTGCTTTAATCTTCGTACCATCAATTAAGATAGCTTCTTGGTCAATCAAAATCTTTTGAATCAATTTTACTCGGAACTAAACAAAACAATGACGGATAAGTTCTCGCATGTCAGTGTGAACAGGGAAAAGATTGATGGTGCGGCAGATAGCATGGTGGATGATGTTGGACAAGCCACATCAGAAGGATACTGTCCTTGACCGGGTCCTTAATCTTGCGACCCGTGAAGACAGACTGGGGGTATGCACTTAGTATGAGCTTTAACATCATTCTCTGATAGTAGGCAGGACATCCGCTGTCACGCCGAAAGGAGGTGAAAGCTTTGTTGGGGGTGCTCTTTCTAAATGATGACCAATTGCTAAAGTGGTATCGTTTTGTGCGCTTGGCAGCGCTTTTCTCTGGGATGAAAGTTCCCATCACACTGGAGTGACAGAAGTGTATAGTCGACCGGTAGTGCGAGTATCGCGAGGTGTCGTGCGGAGGACCGGAAGACGAAACTCGGAACAGGTGGCATCTACCATGTTGGCTGGCAGGCAAGGATGACCTAGCAAAACTTAGGGAAGTCCCATCTCACTCTTACTATTGCCTGTGAGTTAAGAGGACTGGATTCGAGGGAAAGAGATTTGACGTGACCCAAGGAGGTCTCATCTTCTCCACCGTAGGTGGTAAGGATTCTACAAACCCGTAATGGACAAGGTGAATTTCATGGAGGGTGAGAAGTCAGAGCAGGGGATAGTAGTGAATAAACCTATTGGAAAAGCCACAAATTTAGGTGACTTGTCATCTGATTGACAAGAGGGTCAGATACTCAAAAGGGTCTGGTTCATGCGAAGCCCGTCTGTCCATGTAAGAACTATCACTGCACCACTCGTTTTACCGTGCTGCTGAGCAGAAGTCGATGAGGTAGATAGCCGTAGAATCGAGACCGAATAGAAAGTAGGTCGCTCAGGGCTAGTACTAGAAGTAATCCGGTCAGTGTATACAAACTATTCAACCGGATAGAGTTAGGAAGGAAAGAGGGCATGCGTAACAAGGATGGAACGCAAGGTAGCCGTGCAGGTACTGGAAAGAAATCAAGATGGTACAGTCTGATGGACAAGGTCTGGTCAATCGACAACCTTGAAGCTGCCTTCAGACTAGTCAAGAGGAACAAAGGGGCAGCAGGTGTAGACAGGGTCAGCATACAAGAATACGAAGTCGAATTGGAACGTAACTTAAGAACGCTCCAATCCTTACTGAGGAAAAAGGAATTCAGAGCGAGACCTGTAAGACGAGTCTATATCCCAAAGGATGATAACCAGTTACGTCCATTAGGTATCCCAACGGTCGAAGACCGTATCGTACAAGCGGCTCTCAAGTTGAAGCTTGAACCAATATTTGAAGAGAAGTTTCTCCCATGTAGTTTTTGGATTCCGCCCTGGGCTGAATGCACACATGGCAGTGGAGCAGATACGTAATGACCTAATGGATGGGTACTTTTTCGTCATCGACGCTGATATCAAGACATACTTCGATTCTATACCACATGATAAGCTCATCGAGCTGTTTCGTGAGGAGGTTGTAGATGGGAGCATCATCGCCCTCATCAGGCAATTCCTAGAGGCAGGTGTCTTGGACGCCAATGTATACAGTGACTCTGTGACAGGTAGTCCCCAAGGAGGGGTCATCAGTCCATTACTCGCTAACATCTACCTTCACCCCCTGGATGAGATGATGACAGAAAGAGGTCATCGAATTACACGATACGCTGATGATTGTGTGCCACGAAAGCAACCAAAGTGTGCGTAAGCACACAAGGAAGCTATGCTGCACAAAAGATGAGAGTAGGCCTCTCGCAATCGCTATACAGGTAGAGGTTGCAAACCACCCTAAGGTGCTGTAGTCAAAAGCTATGGTATTGAGCGTTAGGGAAAAGGCAGGGCTAGACCCTGTCAGGTGAGTACTAAGGAGACGAAAATCATTGAACCGCTGAAGAAGTATCGAAAGCGTATAGATGTCATCAAAACCGAGGGGGAGTCGTTAACTCGGGATGAGTTCGGAAGGAACCTGTTTACTGTCCGTTCGGTGACCGGTATAAAGGCGGCGTGAACTTAATACAGGCTTTTGTGTGGAACGTGGGAACCTACGACATGGATGTTAAGGGAGAGATTTCAAGTGGAAGCCCCACAAGAATCAGAGTACCAATGCCATGTATAGGGGCGGAATAACTCGTAGTAGTGATGAAATCCCCTAACCGGGATGGAGCAAAGGAGTTGTATTATTCAGTTTTACGAATAAGTCAACCATAAACCTGGGAGGAACTTATGAAGAAAACAAAGCCATATGCGATTTCTAAAAACATAGTATATGAAGCCTTCTTAAGAGTTAAAGCAAATAGAGGGTCAGCCGGAATTGATGATGAGTCAATAGAAGAATTCGAACTGAACTTAAAAGATAACCTGTACAAATTATGGAACAGAATGTCGTCAGGAAGTTATTTTCCACCAGCTGTAAAAGCAGTAGACATACCCAAGAAAGCTGGGGGTACTCGAACGCTTGGTATCCCAACAGTTGCCGATAGGATTGCACAAATGACAGCCAAATTATATTTTGAGCCTAAAGTAGAACCATATTTCCATGAAGATTCCTATGGCTATAGACCAGGGAAAAGTGCAATTCAAGCAATAGAGATTACTCGTAAAAGGTGCTGGAAATATAACTGGGTATTAGAATTCGATATTAAAGGATTATTTGACAACATCGATCATGATTTATTAATGAGAGCAGTAGAAAAGCATACACAAAACAAATGGCTAAAGTTATACATCGAGAGATGGTTAAAAGCGCCTTTTCACACAAAGGATGGAACAATTGAACGTACGTCTGGCACACCGCAAGGTGGGGTTATAAGTCCTGTACTGGCAAATCTATTCCTGCACTACGCGTTCGATAAGTGGATGTCAATCTACCATCCAAACAATCCATTTGCGAGGTATGCAGATGACGCAGTCATCCACTGTAAAACAGAAGATGAGGCTAAGGAAGTGCTAGAGTCCCTAAACAAGAGAATGAATGAATGTAAACTTGAACTACATCCAATAAAAACAAGAATTGTATATTGTAAGGATGCAGATAGGAAAGAAGAACATGAAAACATATCGTTTGATTTCCTAGGATACACATTCAGACCAAGGCTATCAAAGAATAGATGGGGAAAGCATTTTGTCAACTTCACTCCTGCCATCAGTAATAAATCAAAGAAGTCTATTCGGCAAAAAGTGAGAGATTGGAAACTGCAATTAAAGGCAGAAAAGGAACTCACAGACCTATCGATGATGTTTAACCCAGCAATTAGGGGCTGGATTAATTACTATGGTAAGTTCTACAAATCTGAAATGTACTCAACTCTAAGGCATATTAATAAAGCCTTAATTATGTGGGCAAGAAAGAAATACAAAAGATTCGCTCGACATAAGAAGAGGGCAGAACATTTTCTAGGTAGAATTGCGAAACAGAATCCCAAGTTCTTCAAACATTGGGAGATAGGTATCAAGCCTACGGCTGAATAATGGGAGCCGGATGAGTCGAGAGGTTCACGTCCGGTTCTGAGAGGGGCTACTGGGGAGGTTCCAGTGGTCTACTTGCCTTGTCAACTGTTGTAAATCGCAGAAAGGGGCGGAGCGTGTACTAAAATCGGTCACGCGACTATTGGAGGGAGGACTGGGACTGACTATCCATCCTGGTAAGACGAGAATCGTGGACAACAGGAGAGACCCTTTCACTTTTCTTGGTTTCACGTTTGTGAACTGCCGCAGTATCAGACCATCTGAGAAGGCACTAGGAAAATTCAAGACGAGAATCAAAGAAGTGACTACAAAGAATATGACGGTTGACGTAGAACATCACATCAAATTTGAAGTCAATCCAATCATAAGAGGATGGGGAAACTACTTCGGAATCGCAGCGGTCAAAAGAGTGTTCGAGACATTGGATGCGTGGATTCGAAGAAGGTTAAGGATGGTCCAATTCAGAAGTTGGCGTAAAAAGAAAAAGCTCCATAAGGAGCTAAGACGAAACAACTGGAAGGGTCCGATGCCCGATATCCGCATGACTAAATGGAGGAGCTCGCGCTCACGTCCCGCGCATATCGCTATTCCCAATGAAAGGTTCAGACAATACCGACTTGTATTCCTACTAGACATTTATAAAAACCTGCATCCCCAAAGGGGATAAGCATGGAGGAGCCGTATGCGATGAACCGCACGTACGGATCTGTGAGAGGCGCATGAATTCATTCATGCGCCTACTCGATTTGGAGTTTTACTGCGAGATCTGCAGATAAATCAAATGTTTCATGTTATTATCTTTAAACCTAGAGACACTTGTTTCCATTTAGATTTATTGTGGTAACTCAATTCTATCTAAAGTTGTCCTTTTAATGTAAAAGAGAACATGTTTCACAGTATCCATTTTGATACGTGCGCTTTCCTCATTTAAAGGAATGGTCTGTCACAGCCTTATTTTCTAGTAAAAAAAATAGACTATCTCTAGCGATTATGTGGGTGGAGTAATGTCAGGGACATTGGAGCAGTTGGCAGGGAAGTAGGCATATAATAGAAATTAGAAGGACTTAGTGATTTTGTATCTCAAAAGAAAAGATAACTTACCTTTATAGGGTAATTCCTAAACATAGATGTTCTCAAATCTTTGAGCGCATCTATGTTTTTTTATGTCAATCTTTAAAACGAAGGAGTGATTCAAATTGAAATTAACAGAATCATTCATGAAATCAGTTGATTTACTTGTTAGTAGATAACACGAATAGATAAAAAAAGTAATGAATTTTCTAAATAATGTTGCAATGTCCGTTTGATGGAGGTATTATAGTCCTAACTAATAATTATGAAATGGCGTTTCACATAATGGAACGAAAGGGTGAACGAAATGTCAACCACCATTCTTGAAGTAAAAGAATTAAAGGTCGGAATTTCTACCGATGATCAAGAAATACATATTGTAAATGGCGTAAATTTCTCACTAGGAAAAGGTGAAGTCCTGGGGATTGTAGGAGAATCGGGATGCGGGAAAAGTCTTACATCCTTATCGTTAATGAATTTATTACCGCCGGGTGTGAAGAGACAGAGCGGAGACATTATAGTAAATTCGAAGAATTTTAGTGAAAACTCAAAAAAACAGTGGAGAGAAGTACGGGGAAAGAAATTAGCCATGATTTTTCAAGAGCCAATGAGTTCTTTAAATCCTGTGTATAAAATAGGCCATCAAATCTCTGAAATGATTTTGAATCATGAAGAAATGACAAAAAAACAAGCCCGTTTACGTGCATTAGAAATGTTAAAGCTAGTGGGAATTCCTCGCCCAGAACAAGTTCTCGATGAATATCCTCATCAATTGTCGGGAGGAATGAGACAACGTGTCATGATCGCCATGGCTCTTTCATGTAACCCTGAGGTTCTCATAGCCGATGAACCAACCACTGCTCTTGATGTGACCATTCAGGCTCAAATCCTAGAATTAATTAAAGATATCCAATCGAAACTAGAAATGTCAGTCATATTAATTACCCATGATTTAGGTGTGGTAGCAGAGACTTGTGACAGAGTAATTGTTATGTATGCGGGCGAAGTAGTTGAAAATTCTCAGATCAATGAGTTATTTGATGCACCTAAGCATCCATATACTCAGGGGTTATTAAATTCTTTACCGGACATTGAAACACAGAAGGAATACTTAGAATCGATTCCAGGAGTTGTGCCTGCGCCTGGTGAAATGCCTGTAGGTTGTCGTTTCGCACCTAGATGTAAATTCGCACATGATCGCTGCTCGATAGAACCTCCTACAATTCAAGTCAATGAGAACTCTCAAGTCAAATGTTGGTTATACGCAAATGAAGAGGGGGGAGTTAAATGACTGTAAAAGAGCCATTATTGGAAATCAAAAATCTTCAAAAACATTTTGTTGTAAAAGGTGGATTGTTTGGAAGGAAAAACTTACAAACGGTCAAAGCAGTTGATGATGTATCCTTTAAAGTTTATCAAGGGGAAACATTCGGAATCGTGGGAGAATCAGGATGTGGAAAAAGTACGACAGGTAGACTTCTATTAAAACTGTTGGAACCAACATCTGGAGAAGTACTCTTTGAAGGGAAAGATATCGCTCACCTATCTCAAAAAGAAATGAGATTGTTAAGGAAAGACTTACAAATTGTATTTCAAGATCCATTTGCTTCATTAAATCCACGTATGAAAGTTTTTGAAATCATAGAAGAGCCGCTTATTAATTTTGGTTATTCCGATAAGAAAGAGCGCAGTGAAATCGTACATGAAATTGCAAGTAAGGTTGGACTTTCGGCGAATCAACTGAAAAGATTTCCACATGAATTTTCAGGAGGTCAACGACAACGAATTGGCATAGCCAGAGCATTAGTTACAAAGCCGAAAATTATTATCGCAGATGAACCGGTATCCGCACTAGACGTATCCATTCAATCACAAGTATTGAATCTATTAAAAGACTTGCAAAAAGAGTTTGGGTTAACCTATGTCTTTATTTCACATGATTTGAGTGTTGTTAAGCACTTTTGTGATCGGATTGGTGTGATGTATTTAGGTAAAGTTGTAGAAATAGCTGATAGGGAGAATTTATACACAGAAGCATTACATCCTTATGCCAAAGCTTTATTATCTGCAGTGCCAAGCCCGCATCCATCAAAAAAGAAGGAAAGAATTATTTTATCGGGCGATGTTCCTAGCCCTTCAAATCCACCCTCTGGTTGTACGTTTCATCCACGTTGTCCATATAAAATGGACATCTGTTCAACAATTAAACCAGAATTACGTGAAGTAAGACCAAACCGTTATGTTTCCTGTCATTTATATAATGAAGTACCTGATAGTGGAGTGACATATGAGTAAAACAATTGAAAAGGGACTTCGTCTATTAGATTTATTCACTGAAGAAAGACCTTATTTACGATTAAACGATATTCATAAGCTAACGGACATGCCTAAGCCTACTCTCTTAAGAATTCTAAGTTCATTTGAAGAGTTGGGATACTTGCAAAGGGTGGCTATCCAAGAAAATGGGCTAGTCAGCGATTCTAAAACATACAGCCTAGGGTTGAAATTTTTAGAAATGGCACAACGTGTGGAAAGTAGATTTGAAATACGAAGTATCGCTTATCCATATATGAAAGAGTTGCAGGAGAAATATAATGAAGCAGTTCAATTAGTCGTAGTTAATCAAGACACTGGCGTGTACATTGAGAAAGTTGAAAGCACACGACCTGTTCGATTGTATACTCGCGTGGGTCGTCAGGCTCCTTTATATGCAGGGGCTTGTACACGAACGCTTCTAGCATTTTTAAATCAAGAAGCACAAGAACGGATATTGTCAGGCGAGTTTATAAAATTTGCAAACGGCACGCTAGAATCAAGACAAGCAATCGAAGAACAGCTTAAGCTCACAATCGAGAGAGGTTATAGTTACAGTGATTCGGAGCTTGAAGAAGGAACAGCTTCACTTGCCGTTCCGATCTTTAACCGTTTTGGCGAAGTCATGTACTCGATTAGTATTGCAAGCTTTTCATCTACGTTAACTCGAGAACGAGTGGACGAGTATATAGATTCCCTATGGGAAGCAGCGGCAAGTATTTCAAAACAACTCGGTTATAAAGAAAGATATCCATATAGTAATTAAAAAAAGGGAGGCAATGAAATGAATAAAAAATTAGTGATGTTAGTTGTAGCACTAGTAGTCTCACTGATTTTAGCAGCATGTAACAACTCTTCTACTTCTTCTGGAGATCAAAATGATGAAGGGGAAGATACAAGTTCGGCGGATAATCCAGTCACTGGAAGAGAGGGAGAGCTTGTCATCGGAGTTGCAGGTGAACCTCAAAACTGGGACCCTATCGATACATTCTTACTTGATTGGAGTACAGTTGCCACATCTGTATTTGAAGGGTTAATAGATCGTTCGTTAGATTTAGAATTACAACCAGGCTTGGCTGAGAGCTGGGAATATTTAGACGATTCAACGATTGAATTTAAGCTTCGTCAAGGTGTCCAGTTCCATAATGGAGAACCTTTTAACGCAGAGGCGGTTAAATTTACATTCGATCGATTATTAGGTGAAGAAGGCCAACAAGGTCCTCAATATTCAAACTACACGTCTATTGACACGGTAGAAGTCATTGATGAATACACGGTTCACATGAAACTAAAGGCTCAAGATCCAGTTTTACTAACTAAACTTGCAGGATATGGTGCTGTCATTGTACCACCTGGGTATATTGCTGAAAATGGGGATGAGCACTTCAACAATAACCCTGTTGGAACAGGTCCATTTAAGATGACTTCCTATTCACGCGATCAAGAAATTGTTTTAGAAAAGAATGAGAACTACTGGAAAGATGGGTCTCCTAAGTTAGATAAGGTCACGTTTAAAGTGATCCCTGAAGCGTCAACGCGTCTTGCTGAATTGCAAACTGGAAATATTGATATTATGAAACGTGTGGAAGTAGCACAAGCAGAAACAGTTAAAGGCGAAGGTTTCTTAGAGCTAGTAGAAGTAGGTACACCTACTGTTCATTCTTTACGGTTTGATGTTGCTGAATACCCTGTAGACGATGTTCGAGTTAGACAAGCGATTAACTATGCAATTGATATTGATGCGATTTTAGAAGAGATTTTAGGTGGCTATGGAAAACCAATCAGTACGTACCAATCCGAACTATCATTTGGAAACAATCCTGATTTGGCTCCGTACGCTTATGATCCTGAAAAAGCGAAAGAACTATTAGCTGAAGCGGAAGTGCCAGAAGGTACTGAACTTGATTTATATATTCCTGGTAACAATGGAAACTTTAAAGAAATTGCGCAAGTAGTAGCTTATTACCTGGAAGAAGTGGGATTGAAATTAAATATTAACACGGTTGATAGTACGACATTAATCTCAGATTTAGTTCCAAGTGGAAATGCAGGACATATGTATTATCAAGGCTGGGGTGGATGGACACTCGATTTTGATAACACTGCGTACTTAATGTATCACGAAGGAGAACAATGGAATCCTTCATTTAAAGATGAAAGAGTAGAAGAACTGCTAGCTGCACAGCGCGCTACAGTAGATCAAGGTGAACGCGAAGTCATCTTTAAAGAACTAACAGAGTTACTTTACGAATTAGCACCAGAAGTAAATGTCTATTCTGCTGTAGATCTTTATGCGGTTAATAAGCGTGTGCAAAACTTCCAACCTCCACATGAGGATCGCTTACGCTTAGAAGAAGTATCAGTTGAATAGTTAAGAAGGAAAAAAGATAGTATGTACATCATGCTATCTTTTTTTATAGAAAGGGTGACATCAAGTGCTTACATATATTGTTCAGCGATTGTTTCATACATTGCTCGTTGTTCTTGCCATCTCCTTTATTATCTTTTTCTCGATACGTTTAACGGGAGATCCGGTTGCCGTTATGTTTTCTGCTGGAGAGCCTACGAAAGAGGCAATTGAAGCAGTACGCCAAAATTTAGGCTTAGACCAACCATTACCGGTTCAATTTGGAATTTTCTTGAAAGGCTTATTCACATTCGATTTAGGAACATCTTTCCGAAGTGGAATGCCTGTTATGGATTTGATATGGGAAAGACTACCTGCTACGCTCGCTCTAGCATTTGGTGGGATGGCTGTTGCTATTTTAATCGCATTTCCAGTAGGTATCATTTCTGCTGTAAAGCGTGGGACAGCAATCGACTTTTTTGGTCGGATATTTTCATTGGTCGGTATTTCTTTTCCTAACTTTTGGCTAGGAATCATGCTTATTCTTATTTTTGCAGTGCATTTAAGATGGCTTCCATCCTCAGGATTTGATGGGTTTTCTTCATTAATATTACCTTCCATAACTCTTGGAATGATCTTGTCAGGAATTTTAGCTAGGTTAGTTCGCTCATCCATGCTTGAAGTAATGAATCAACAATATATTTCAACCGCAAAGTCAAAAGGTCTTGCAGAATGGAAAGTCATTATTTTACATGCTTTTCGAAATGCTTTACTCCCGACCATCACATTTATTGGGTTGCAATTCGGGTCCCTTTTAGGCGGAACGGTAATTATTGAACAAATATTTGCATGGCCTGGTATAGGACGACTTATTATCGATGCGATCAATCAGCGGGACTATCCAGTGATTCAAGGTGGAGTGATATTCTTGGCAATGTTAATGGTATTCGTCAATCTTATTATCGATATAAGCTATACATTGATTGACCCTCGAATCAAGATTGGTGGTGGGAAATCGTGAAGAAGACCACTTCAACTTGGAAATTTATAAAAAAGAATCCTGCTGGAATCCTTGGATTAATCCTTGTAATATTGACCGTAGGAACAGCTTTGTTTGCAGATTGGATTGCTCCGTTTGATCCATCAAAAGCCAGTTTAGGAGCCAGACTCGATGCACCGTCTTGGACGGCTGAGGGGAGTGAATCAGAATATTTTTTGGGTGGAGACCAGGTAGGACGTGATTTATTAAGTAGAATCATGCATGGTGCTCAAATTTCCCTCATGGTTGGATTCTTTGGGGTACTAATTTCACTCGTAATTGGGACAATTCTTGGATTGATTTCTGGATTTTTTGGTAAATGGATGGACAATTTCATCATGCGTGTGGCAGATATACAACTTGCCTTCCCGTTTATTTTATTTGCCATAGTTATTATGAGTGTACTAGGAACAGGAATTTGGAAGATCATTATCATTCTGGGACTAACCTATTGGGTGGGCTTTGCTCGTCTGATTCGTGGGCAAGTCATCTCGCTGAAAGAGCAAGAATTCGTCCATGCCGCGAGAGCAAGTGGAGGAACAAACTTCACTATAATCAGACGACATATTTTACCGAATGTTATGTCCTCTATTTTAGTTCTAGGAACCATGTATATTGCTGAGTTTATACTCTTAGAGGCTTCTTTAACATTTTTAGGACTGGGTGTGGATCCTACGATTCCATCTTGGGGTGGGATGTTAGCAGACAGTCGTAACTATGTGACGACTGCTTGGTGGACTGCTACGTTTCCTGGAATTGCAATTATGTTAACGGTACTTGGATTTAACTTACTTGGAGATTGGCTACGAGATCGATTCGACCCGAATATGAAAGTGTAGGTGCACATCTATGATAAACGATCACTTTTGGCTAGATGAGGACCTATATAGGCACTCTTCAGACGGACTCAGAATAGGATTCGACCTATATATAAATCTTCCTGAAGATATCATGCCAGTTTCAATTATCGATTTTTGTGCGAGAGCTGGCTTTGAAACCAATGCTTTATCTTTGGATTTTTTTGAAAAATCGACTCAAAAATTCGAACTTCACTTTATTCAAAGTGATCAAACCATTTTGTCTAAAGCAGGTAATAAATATACAATCTTTTATGAATCAGAGCGCGAATTAAATGGATTTATTACTAATCTTGCAGCGGTGAGCATGACGGGGAAAGTACAGGACCCCATTAGTATTAGAAGCTTAGATGAAATTTGGAGTTATTCTGGCTTTGGGTATTCTCATGAAGCGTCGCCTGAGAGGTCCCTCTCAATGAATATAAAAATTGATCCTTTGTTGGTAGATCGAGAGGGGCTTATATCTTTAAGTTGTTTTGCAGCTCGAATTAGCTTACTTCATACGCACATACAGTTACCTCTATTGAATGCAGAGGATGAGAGACATATCCTATTTGAAATAAAAGAATCAGAAACGAATGAACTGATTCTACAAAAGAGCAATACGTTGCTGCTTGAATGTAACAAGACTAATTTGAGTGCTGTAGTACGTTCCCTAACCACTTCTAAGCATTGGAGTGAAGGGGGTTCATTTGCTTGGTGGTCCAAAAAAATGGAAATAGACAATAGACTTCAACCTATTGAAATAGATTCTGCCCCTATTCTGCATGAAAAGTGGACAAATACAGGAGAAGTAAATGAATTATTGACGTTGATCGACTCAAAGAAAAAGGAATTATCAGGAGAGGTCATCGTATTTATATCGAAAGATAAAAGAGTACGAGAGTCTTTAGTAGAAAAGCTTCAAACAATAGCGCCGTCAGTTGAAAAGTGGACGATAGTAAATTCGTTTAAGCCGGGGTACTGTTGGATAGAGGAAACGGTTATACCAGAATTAAAGGATAAAAAAGAATCCATAACTAGTATTAAGGTTGTTGCCAAAAAGGAAGTGCCGACTGATAATTTGGAACTTCCTATACGGTGGTTGCAAGAGATGTACCCTATCGACCATTTATTAAGTTCTTCCTTTAACCTGCCCCTATCTGATATCAAGTTGGATTTATCAGAGGCGCAAGATGAAACCTATAGTGTCTATATAAAAACATCTGCAAACTCAGAATGGCGCGAGACACATTCTTTTTCCGTACTTACCTCAACAGTTCCCTATGTTGATCATGAAAGAGTAGCAACTCCTACTACTTCAGGGATATTTGTAAGGGGTAACACGAAATGGTCCGAAACCATTCAAACAGATCGAGAACGCTTTTATTTGTATTATTTACAGCACATTCTTCCTAAACTTGAGAATCTCGTATTACCAGCGGCTATGGGCCAAGGATATACTAGCCCTTTATTTAAACGAATAGAAATTGATGTTTGGATGAACGAAGAAGAAAGAGAACTTGGCATCGATCAGGAAAGAATCTCATCACTAGAAGCCCTTCATGAAGACCTCTACTTTAATACGTTGGATTACTTTGACTATTTGGGGGAGCGTACAACTGGAAAAGGGTATAATGCGCCTGGGGGAATTGTACCCCTTATGCATTTATCTGATGAGACCACGCCTAAAGCAGAAATTAAGGTATATGGATGGCATCAATGTTCAACTCCTCTACCTATAACAAGCTCTCTATCGTTTACGAATGAAGGGCACTTAGAAACTGCGAGTATGAACTATGAAAACAAGGTAATAGACGTACCGATTAAACCTTTTGATTCACCGGAAACATCGTATCATCCAGATGTAGATAAAGAACTTACTAATCCGAACGTATTCATAAAATATGCAGACTTTTCTTTTGAAGGGCATCCAATTCCGGTATTCGAATGGTTTCAGTCAACTGGAGCAGATTTCGTTTCAACGCATAAGCTCTCCATCTATCGGAAAACAATTTTTATTGAAGCCGGTCATCACGCAAACGAGGTTTCAAGTACTCCAGCTGTGTTCGAATTGATTAAGAAGTTAGACGATAACTACGGTGATACGTGGCGTAGTCACTTAAACATTGTTTCCATACCTGCTAGCAACCCAGATGGGTTTACTTTGCTTCAACGTTTAGTGAATGAGCACCCCAAATGGAAACATCACGCGGCGAGATACAACGCAGTGGGTCTGGAATTTGCACACATCCGGTGGCAGGAAACAATTTTTGGTGAAGCTAATGTGTTTCCAGAAGTGATGCGACGATGGGCACCAGATATCATAATTGATGATCATGGAATTCCAAGTCATGAATGGGTCCAACCTTTTGCAGGATACAATAGTCCACCTAGATTCCCTGTTTCTTATTTCTTACCGAGTGCCAAGCTATATGGCATTGGAAGAACGGCAGAATGTGAAGAACTTGCTATTCACAAGAGTAATTTAAATACACTTGTACATGCAGTGAATGATGAATTCGACAAAACAAAAATAGCAGATATGAACAGATATTGGCGCAATCGATTTGAATTGTACGGTAATAGATGGTTGCCCGATGTTTTCCCTCTAGAAACAAGTGAAAATATTAACTTCTATACTCAAATGTCAGTTACACCGACCTATTCTGCTGTAGGGATTTTTAGATACCCTTCGTGGGTAGCGGCTGATATTATTTCAGAAGCAGCAGACGAGGTAGTATATGATGAAGAATTGCGAGACTGTATTGAGGCGCACTGCATATTTAATTTTGCCATTGTAAAAAGGATCATCCATGCGGATATACATCCGATTCGTGAAGGGAATAAGTTGTTTAGACAACGACCTTTAAAACTTTAAAGAGAGAGGTTTTACTATGAAAAAACTATTACTAACAGGCTTCGAACCTTTTTTAAGCTTTTCAGTTAACCCGACGATGAAAATAGTAGAAGAACTGAACGGTCAAACAGTAGGAGATTATACAATCGAGGGAAGAGTATTGACAGTTGATTTTGAAAAAACAGGAACTCAATTAATTCAATTAATTGAAGAAGTACAGCCGGATGCTCTTATTTCTCTAGGTCTAGCTGGTGGCAGATATAAAATTACCCCTGAACGTATTGCGATTAACTTTAATGATGTAGCTGAGACAGATAAAGATAATGCAGGAAACACGCCTATCGATCAACCGATAATTGAGAGTGGCCCGGCTAGTTATTTAACTACTCTACCTGCCCGTAAAATGATTAATCGATTAATTGAAAATGGATATCCTGCAGAAATATCTAATTCTGCGGGGACCTATTTATGTAATAACACGATGTATAATGGGCTTCACTACATGCATACAAATAAAAAAAATGTACCTGCAGGGTTTATCCATATTCCAGCTTCTCATGAGCTTGCACTTGAATATGGGAAGGTCCCAAGTTGGTCTCACAAAGACTTGCTAGAAAGTATAAAAATATGTATCGAGGTTTTAAATGATGAACAGCTCTCGAGCTGACCTTACATTTTGGAGAAGTGGTGAAGATTCTCTTTATATCTATTTTGGTACCACCATTTCAGAAGGAGTATTTAAGAAGGTCGAACAATTAAATTCTTTTTTAGGTTCGTATCCAATTGAAGGAGTAATTGAATGGGTTACTTCCTATACAACGTTAACTATCTATTTTGACAGTGCAGTAGTATCTTTTGAAGAACTACAAGAAAAAATTTCTCGGAGCTTTTTAACTATGGAAACCTTCAACGTATCAAAAGAAGATAATGTTGTTAAGATCCCCGTATGTTATTCGACAACATATAGTCCAGATATGGACCGTGTCATTGAACACACTGGTTTGAGTAAGCAAGAAATAATTCAAAGACATATTCATCCGCTCTACACGGTTTACACAGTGGGTTTCCTTCCAGGGTTTCCGTATTTGGGAGGACTTGATGATGTATTAATTACTCCTCGATTAGCGACACCTAGAAGAGTCGTCCCTGCTGGCTCTGTGGGAATCGGAGGCTCCCAGACGGGAGTGTATCCTGTAGAGAATCCAGGGGGATGGAACTTAATAGGAATGACACCCGTAAAGTTATACGATCCTGAACGGGAAAATCCTTTTCTATGTAAGCCTGGTGATAGAGTGAGATTTTATGAAATAACAGAAGCACAATACCAATCATGGGAGGAGGAGGAGTATGTATATTGATTTAAATGCCGACCTTGGTGAAAGTTACGGCTCATTTCAGGTGGGTAATGACCTAGAAATGTTTAAAACAATAACATCTGCCAATATTGCATGTGGATTTCATGCAGGAGATTACACTCACTTAGCGAAAACGGTGGCAAATGCAAAATCCCATAATGTTGCAATTGGTGCCCATCCAGGATACCCGGACATCCATGGTTTTGGCAGAAGAGATTTTCATTTTTCAAAAGAAGAGATTTACCAAATGATGATCTATCAAATTGGTGCGGTTAAAGCATTTTGTCAAATCGATGATGTTCACTTACATCATGTAAAACCTCATGGGGCATTATATAACAAGGCTGTTACTGATGATGATACGGCTAGCGCCATTGCGAAGGCGATTGCTGATCTTACTCCTACTAGTTTGGTTTATACACTTCCTAATAGCAGGCTTGAGTATTATGCAAACATGTTGGGGTTAAAAGTAGCTAGAGAAGGATTTGCTGATCGCGCGTATCAAAAGGATGGAACACTAGTACCTAGAAGTATTTCTGGTTCCGTTTTAACTGAGATGGAGGATATCAGTGAACAAATCCTTGGTATGATATTTGATAAACGTGTAAAAAGCTTAACTGGAGAATGGGTAGACATTGATGTACAAACGATTTGTTTTCATGGAGATGGTCAATCTGCTGATCGATATCTAACTGAAGTGAAACGTATGTTAGAGGCACGTGGTGTCAAAGTTCAACCCGTCTATACGTTTCTATGAAAAAAGTATTTGAAGTAACCAAAAGTCTTTTGCATTGTTCTTTTCAAGGGGAGAGAAGAATAGGTTTTCGCAAGTTTGGAATTCCCCCGAGTGGCCCTATGGATATGCTTGCATATGAAAAAGCCTGTATTTTAGCAGGGGTTCGTATAGGGGAACCTCTTATCGAAATTATTGGAGGGAACTTCTCTCTAAATATACTGGAGGATTGTGAGATAGCTGTCACTGGCGCTGATCTAAATCACCAATTGGACGGAGAAAAATTTCCTCTTTGGAAGACAATTCGCGTATATAAGGGCCAAACTATTACATTTGGTAATCCAGTGAACGGAATGATTGCCTATTTAGCTTTAGTTGGAGGCTATCAAACAAATTGGTATTTGGGTTCCCCATCTACTTATACGAAAGGGAAGTTAGGAAAAATATTAACAAAGGGAACGATGATTGAGCAAAAGAGCTCAATGAACACAGACTACAAATTATGGTATGCGAAAACGCTCGTGAATAGTCAACGCTCCTTGTGCCCATCAGTTATACCTACATATATGCCTGAAATAGAAGTGCGATATTGGCCATCTTATCATTCACTAAATTTTTCTGAAGAGCAGCTTCAAACATTTCAAAACCAACAATATACGTTTAAAACTGGAAATCGAACAGGGTATTTGTTTGATGGGAATCCGATTTATTTAGAAGACGGACATGATATTCCTTCGGAGGCAACGGAGTTTGGAACGATTCAACTTCCCCCTAATGGAAAACCGATTATTTTAATGTCAGATGCACAGACAATAGGCGGATATGTCACATTAGGAAAAATTGATCCTGCTGACCTGTGGAAAATTGCACAATTGAAACCAGGAGGAAAAGTTAGTTTTCACGAGCAACAAATTTAGTACGCTACTATGTACTAGTCACTCGAATAATTTTAGTTAATGTTGAATTCGAAATCATCGCAAAAAAATCCCGTGGCAACCACCGCGGGATTACCTATGCTAACTTATATAAAACAGTCGTCAAACGACCTTATACTCTAGAAAGTTTTGCTTGAAAAAGGTATTAAAAACTACCTACTACTATCCGTGATGAACTAGTTTTATCCTTGCGGATGCAGGGGCTTTTTACTTTATTAACTTTTAAAAGCATTTTCACTTTCTCAAAAAATAGTCGACATAATAAAACAAATTATTAAAAAACTCTTGCCAGTTGAAAGGGCTTTCATTTATACTAGCAATTAAGCAAGTTACTAAACCGGTTTACTAAACCGTTCTAGTTGTAGATGGAGGCAGGTTCAATGAAGAAAGTTACCATGATGGATGTAGCGAAAGAAGCAGGTGTTTCTAAGAGTACCGTTTCTCAGTACATCAATAATCGCTTTGAATACATGTCTCAAGAAACACGGGAACGTATCGAACAGTCGATCAAAGATTTAGGCTATATTCCAAACTTCATTGCTAAAAGCCTGAAGCAGAAAAAGACGTCCACCATTGGTGTGATCGTCGCCAATATTCTTCACGCCTTCTCGACAGAGATTATTCGGTCCATTGAAGATGTGGCGGGCGAACATCATGTTCACGTATTTGTTTGCAATGCAGATGACAATCCAGAAAAAGAGAAAGAATATATTGAGATGCTACTTGCTAAACAAGTCGATGGGTTAATCATTTTACCGACGGGTGGGAACATTGAATTATATTGCTCACTGAAAAAGATGAAGTTTCCCATCGTCTTTATGGATAGAAAGATTCAGCCTACGCTCTATCCAACCTTGTTACTCGACAACCATTCGGCTGCGGAACTTGCTGTCACTGAATTGATTCGGGCAGGGAATAAGCGAATCGGATTCATCAGTTCGACCATCCTTCCACAAGTGACACCACGTATGGAACGTCTCGAAGGGTATCGTCATACACTCATGCTAAACGATTTACAGGTGAATGAGCAGTGGGTCGTACAAGGGAAAGCGGAGGCTATTCGAGAACAGCTCAGCGAGTTATACGAGTCAGGAAGTTTTCCGGATGCCATCTTTACGGCAAACGACTTATCACTCATTGAATTATTGAAGTTCACAAAGCAACATGCTATCCAGATTCCAGAAGATTTGAGAGTGGTCACTATCGATGATTCACCCTATCTGGATGCGTTCACACCTTCCATTACCGTCGTCAAACAACCGACGTTTGTGATGGGTAAAGAAGCGGCAACATTGTTATTAAAATTGATTAAACACCCGATCTTCAAAGAGGAATATGATGCCAAGCGTTTTACGCCAGAGCTGATTAAACGGGAATCCATTCAAATGGAGCGAATATAAATGGTATCAAAACTAAAAGTGCTCACTATTGGTGATGCAATGATCACAATGAATCCAACATCCACCGGCCCTCTCCGCTTCGTCTCGACATTCGAACGGAAAGTAGGCGGAGCAGAACTAAACTTCGCCATCGGATGTGCACGACTTGGACTCGATACGGCCTGGGTCAGTCGGTTAGGCGACGATGAATTTGGTCGCGTAATTTATAACTTTGCACGAGGTGAAGGTGTTGATGTAGACCACGTCGAATTTGTCGAAGGCCATCCGACCTCCATCAACTTTAAAGAGATTCGTGAAGATGGTTCAGGGAAGACGTTTTATTACCGCTACCACTCACCTGTACTCTCGTTTACGAAAGAACAGTTTACGAAAGAGATGTTTAATCAAGTTGATGTTCTTCATATTTCTGGCGTGTTTATGGCAATTGATCCACAGAATGTCGAATTGATTCAGCATGTAGTAAAACTCGCGAAAGAATCCAATACAACTGTATCATTTGATCCGAATCTACGCTTAAAACTTTGGACCATTGAAGATGCACGAGCGGCATATGCACCTCTATGGGATCATGTGGATATCGTATTAACGGGTCTGGATGAAATCGACTTGCTGCTAGGTCACAATGATAAAGAAAAACTTGCAGCATTTAGCAAGAGGCATCACATTCAAGACTTCGTCATTAAAGACGGCGCAAACGGGTCGATGCTCTTTACCAATGACGAATGGATTCACGTCTCTCCATTTAAAGTTCAACCGATTGATACAGTGGGTGCTGGAGATGGCTTCGATGCCGCCTACATCTATAGTTACTTGAACCAACTTTCACCTGCTGAACGCTTACGTGTAGCAAATGGTGCTGGCGCATTAGTGACAACAGTTTCAGGGGACAATGAAGGGCTGCCTTATCTAGACGAACTAAACCGATTTATCAATCAAGAATCAGTCATAGAACGGTAGGTGGACTTATGAAAACCATACAAACCATCGTCGACGAGATGATAACCGTCAGCAGAGCGGTTCAAGAAGAAGAGTATCTTCAGCTTGTCCAGCTGCTTCAACAAAACAAACGCTTCTTCTTCACAGGAGAAGGGCGTTCTGGATTCATTATGAAAGCGGTTGCGATGCGTATGATGCATGCAGGGAAAACCGTATTTGTCGTAGGAGAAACCATCACACCCTCTATCACACAAGAGGATGTTCTCCTTGTGCTATCAGGTTCTGGCACGACACCTTCAAGTGTACATGTCGCTCAACAAGCCAAAAAATCCGGTGCGACCATCTTTCTAATCACAGCGGATGCGGATGCACTAGAAACAGCACCTTTTTCAAAAGGATTAGTCATTCCCGCTTCAACAAAGTCTCAAAAGCATCATACACGAAAGACAATTCAGCCGTTAGGCAATCAATTCGACCAAGCAGCGCACCTGATTTTAGATGCATCTATCATAGACGCTACACAAGAAACATCCTATGATTCGATGAAGAAAAATCATGCGAATCTTGAATAGGGAGGAAAACAAATGAGTACAGTTACAAAACCTCATCACGAGATCAAATCAATGGTAGTGAATAAATTTATAGCCGCGGGTGTGTCGAATGAACATGCAGAAAAAGTGGCAGATGTGTTGATTCATGCAGACCTAAGAGGCGTCAACTCACATGGCGTCCTTCGTACCGAACACTATTTAAACCGAATCAACGCAGGCGGAATAAAGCCTGACGCAACACCTGGATTTACAGCTACTGGACCTGTCACAGGAGTTGTTGATGGGGAAGATGGGTTTGGACACGTCAATGCAGACCTCGCCATGGACCATGCCATCCAGATGGCGAAGACTGCAGGAATTGGCATGGTGACCGTCGTGAACAGCAGTCATTGCGGAGCGCTTAGTTATTTTGTTGAAAAGGCAGCCAACGAAAACTTGATTGGTATGGCTATGACACATACCGATAAAATCGTTGTCCCATTTGGCGGCAAGGAAGCCTTTTTAGGCACAAACCCAATTGCTTACGGAGTGCCAGCCCGGAATAATAAGCCATTTATTCTCGATATGGCAACGTCCAATGTGGCGCTAGGAAAAATACTTCAACATCGCGAGCTAGGAAAAGACATTCCGGCCGGGTGGGGAGTTGATGAAAACGGCAATTCCGTGACAGACCCACACGCGGTGAAGTCGCTCACACCATTCGGTGGTCCTAAGGGTTATGGATTATCAGTGATTGTCGATATCTTTTCGGGGTTACTAGCTGGAGCCGCTTTTGGTCCGCACATTTCACCTATGTACGAAGGCCTTGATAAGCCAAGAAAACTCGGCCATTATGTCTGTGCCATTAATCCATCGTTCTTCACGACTCTAGATGGCTTCTTAGATTCTATGGATCAAATGATTGATGAACTTCATCAAGTGCAGCCTGCTGAAGGATTCTCACAGGTCCTCGTTCCAGGGGAGATTGAACAACAAAATGAAGAACGCAGCTTGAAAGAAGGAATTACGATCGCGTCTTCTGTCTACGATTTTCTAGCAACACCTTAACTATTGGTACTAATGATTTAGTATATACAACTACATTTTAAGGGGGATTTACACATGAAAAAATTTCGTTGGGTTTCTGTACTAGCAGCTTCTGCATTATTTTTGGGAGCTTGCGGATCAGACAGCAGTTCACAAGGGGAAGAGGGAGTCGAGTCAGTAACATGGAAGTTAGGTCACTTGGCCGATGAAAATCACATCTGGCACAAGACAGCTGAAGAATTTGCTTCTCTTGTAGAAGAAAAGACAGACGGGTCAATCACAATCAACATCTATCCAAGTAACTCGTTAGGTGGAGAGACGGATACGATCAATGCCATCTCTTCCGGAACAGCTGATATGGTCATCTCCGGTGAAACTCTTCAAAACTGGGCACCAAAAGCAGCACTTATGGCAACACCTTATGCATTCCGTGACCTAGAACACGTACAGGCTGTCGTTGATGGAGAAATCGGTCAAGAGATTGCTGATGAAATCAATGAAAAAGCAGGACTTACACCACTTTACTATCATACACGTGCACCACGTAACTTAACGTCGACTGAAAAAATTGAAACACCTGCTGATCTTGCTGGGTTCTCCATGCGTGTTCCGAACGTACCACTATTCTTAAATGCATGGGAAGCAGCAGGTGCGAAACCACAAGTCATGGACTTTAATGAAGTATTTACAGGTATTCAACAAGGCGTTATTAATGGTCAAGAAAACCCTGTTGATTTGATTCAAAGTGGCGCGCTTTATGAAGTGCAAAACTATGTAAACCGTACGGAGCATGTTTACTCTTGGATTTATGTTCTTGTTGGAAATAAACAATGGGAAGCTATTTCTGATGAACAGCGTGCTGCTGTAGAAGAAGCTGCAGCTGAAGCGCAAGCATTTGGCGAAAAGCTTTATGAAGAAGAAATTTCAAAGATCGAAGCCGCTCTTGAAGAAGAAGGCATGGAGTTTGTAGATGTGGATCAAGATGCATTCCGTGAAGCTATGGTTCCAGCAGTAGAAAGCTTCTTAAGTGAAGAGCAGTTGGATCTATACAACCGTATCTTAGAAACAGAATAAGAGGGAATGTAAAGGCACGTTGGACCTTGGTCCTGTGCCTTTCCATTTATCTTAAGAGGAGGTACCCCAATGGGTGTATTAAAAATTGTTACTCGTATCCTAGGTCTCTTAGCAGTGTTGTGTTTAAGTGGACTGATTATTGTCGTTTCTATGCAAATATTGTCACGTTATTTACCTATTTCGTATGTATGGACAGAAGAATTGACGCGCTATTTATTTTTATTTGCTATTAGTTTTGCTGCTCCTCTTGCCTTGTTACGCAATGAATATATCAACGTCGATCTGATTGTTAACCGATTCCCAGAGACGTTTCGCCGGTACTATGAGATTGGCGTTTATGTATTAATTGCATGCATCAGTGCAGTGCTCATTCGAGAAGGTTGGATATTTGTTGAAATTGGAAAATCACAAGCCTCCGCTACGATGCCTATTCAAATGTCCGTTATTCACGCATCCATTTTATTTATGGGAATCGCTCTATTTTTGATGTCTTTAGTGCGAATTGGATTCTTATTTAAGAATAAGAAAAATCCTTACGAAACTACGTACGGAGGGGAACTCTAATGGCGGTACTTTTATTTGTTAGCTTTCTAGTGTTGATTTTCCTAGGTGTGCCCATTGCATTTAGCTTAGGTTTATCTTCGCTACTTTATTTGATAATTGCTGATATTCCATTAACAATTATTCCACAACGTATGTTTGGGGGATTAAATTCCTTTGTTCTCCTTTGTATTCCGGGCTTTATCCTAGCAGGAAACCTGATGAATGCAGGTGGTATTACAGACCGTATCATCGGTTTTGCGGATAACGTATTTGGTCGCGTCCGGGGTGGTCTTGGCCTCGCAAACGTAGGAGCATCTATGGGATTTGCAGGAATTTCCGGGACTGCCCTCGCAGATACAGCGAGTATTGGTTCGATTCTAATTCCAGCTATGAAAAAGCAAGGCTATGGAGCAGGGTTCTCAGTCGCTGTAACAGCTTCTTCTTCCACAATTGGTGCCATTATTCCACCATCTCTTCCTATGATTATTGTAGGGACACTCGCTTCACTATCGATTGGTGACTTATTCTTAGCTGGAACGATTCCAGGGATTTTATTAGGGCTAGGCCTTATGATTCCGGTCTACATTATTTCAGTGAAACGTAATTATCCAAAAGGTGAGAAGAAGTCTCTTAAAGAAGTGTGGTCAAGTTTTACGGGTGCATTCTGGGCACTGTTTATGACGTTCATTATTCTTTGGGGAATACTCGGTGGTTTCTTTACTCCGACTGAAGCCGCTATTGTTGCTGTTATTTATGCATTTATTATTGGGATCTTTGTATACAAAGAATTACCGATTCGTAAAATTCCAGAAATCATGTTATCCACGATGACATCGACTGCAGCAATTATGTTACTTGTTGGATTTGCTAACCTTTTCGGATGGATCATGGTAGCTGAACAAATTCCACAAATGGTTGCTGACTTCATTCTCGGAATTTCTACAAATGGCGTCATTGTTATTTTACTTATTATTGTTTTGCTTTTATTTGTTGGAACATTTATGGAGACGATTGCTGGACTCGTCATTCTTTTCCCAGTATTACTTCCAGTTGCGATGGAAGTAGGGATGGACCCGATTCAGTTCGGAGTAACGATGGTTCTTGCCATGATCATTGGAGTGGTCACGCCACCTGTTGGAGTCTGTCTATTTGTAGCGTCTCAGATAGGAAATGTTTCTATGGGTCATGCAACGAGGGAGCTGCTGCCTTTCCTAGGTGTTAGTATAATTGTTCTTCTCATCGTTGCGTTCGTTCCACAAGTGACGTTGTTCTTACCAAGTCTATTTGAATAAGGAGACAGAAGTCTATGAAAGCTATTCAAGTTCAACAAGCGCATGATTTACGTGTTGCTGAAATCGATAAACCTGCTGTTCAAGGGCCTAAAGATGTTTTAGTCAAAGTAAAACGGGCAGGAATTTGTGGATCTGATATGCACATTTACCATGGTACCAACCCTCTTGCCACGTATCCACGCATGTTAGGACACGAAATCGCGGGAGAAGTCGTTGAAGTAGGTGCGGAAGTAACGGATTTGTCAATTGGAGATCACGTGGTTGTCGAGCCGATTCGCTACTGCGGAGAATGCTATGCTTGTCGAAAAGGACGTCCGAATGTATGTAAAGAGTTGTCGGTATTCGGTGTACACGAAGACGGAGGAATGAGAGAATTCTTCGTCCTTCCTGAACGTCAATTACATAAAGTGAATGCCGACTTACCTTGGGAAGAAGTGGTCCTTGCAGAGCCTTATTCGATAGGAGCACAGGCTGTCTGGAGAGGCAATGTGCAGGCAGGAGATTTCGTTTTTATTCACGGATGCGGTCCTATCGGCATTTGTATTTTAAAAATGGCGAAGCTTGCAGGGGCTACTGTCATGATGTCCGATTTAAAACAAGAGCGACTTGATTTTGCGAAAGCAAATGGGGCAGATGTGGTTGTTTCTCCTTTAGAAGAAGATGTTCTTTCAAAACTGATGGAAGTTACACGTGACGAAGGAGCTAACGTGGTGATTGATGCAGTCTGTTTACCACAGACTGTAGAGCAGTCTATCCATTTGGCTTCTGTTGCAGGAACAATTGTCATTTTAGGGTTTGACGAGCGACCTTCTCAAATCCCACAGTTGCCAATTACGAAAAAAGAGCTAACAATTGTTGGCTCTCGCTTGCAGACGAACCAGTTTGCCAAAGTGGTTTCTCTTTTAAATGAAGGCAAGCTAAGAGAAGAGGGATTGATTACGCACCGCTTCTCGATTGATCAAGCACAAGAGGCATTCACATTTGTAGAGAACAATCCGGACACGGTTCGCAAAGCACTGATCGAATTTTCTTAATGGAGAGGAGGCCAACTATGTTGACGAAATACGAAACATTATTGAAACTGAAAGACCTGAGCGTCGTCGCTGTCATCCGTGGCGCTTCTGCAGAGGAGGCCATTGAAGTCTCGCGTGCAGCTGCGGCTGGGGGAATGAAAGCCATCGAAGTGACCTACACGACGCCGAATGTCGGAGATGCTTTCCGTGCACTTCAAGACGAGGATTGTCTTGTCGGTGCTGGCACAGTGTTAGACGCAGAAACGGCACGCCATGCAATTTTACACGGAGCACAGTTCGTCGTGAGTCCCCATTTTAATCCGGAAATCAGTACCATGTGCAACCGTTATGCGATTCCGTATCTACCTGGTTGTTTGACCATCAAAGAGATGGTGCAAGCAGCGGAGCACGGCCATGAGTTGATCAAATTGTTCCCTGCGAACAATTTTGACCCTTCCTTCATCGCTTCGGTCAAAGGACCCCTTCCGCATGTACACATCATGCCGACTGGGGGAGTCAATCTATCGTCAGTCAGAGCCTGGTTGGATGCGGGAGCATTTGCTGTAGGAGTAGGAAGCGACTTAACGAAAGCCTACCGTTCAGGTGGCGCGCAAGCTGTCACAGAACTCGCAGAAGCTTACGTGGCCTCGGTATCAAAGGAGGGTGAATGATTCCATGAATATGACGTGGCGTTGGTACGGTCGTGGAAACGATCAGATCACCTTAGAACATATTAAGCAAATTCCTAATGTGAAAGGCATTGTATGGGCACTTCATAACAAACCGGCCGGAGAAGTATGGCCACTCGAAGAAATTCAAAGTGAAGTAGAGTACATTCGTTCACATGGGTTTCATGCGGATGTTGTCGAAAGTGTAAATATTCACGATGCGATCAAAATTGGTTCGCCAGACCGAGATGTGTATATTGAAAACTATAAGCAAACGATTCGCCACCTCGGTCAAGCGGGTGTGAAAGTCATTTGTTATAACTTCATGCCGGTCTTTGACTGGACGCGAACGGATCTGTACCATCCTCTACCGGATGGGTCGACGGCTCTTTTCTATGAGAAGAGTAAAGTTCAGGATATTGAACCTTCTGAGCTGATTGAGAAGATTGCAAGCTCGACATCTATGACGATGCCAGGGTGGGAACCTGAACGACTAGCGAAAATCCAAGAGTTGTTCGATGCCTATGCAGACGTGACGGAAGAGAAGTTGTGGGAGAACCTTGCGTATTTCTTGCATGCTATTTTACCGGTTTGTGAAGAGGAAGATATCCAAATGGCGATTCACCCGGACGATCCACCATGGTCGATCTTTGGTCTACCACGCATCATGACAAGTGGCGAAAGTTTAAAACGACTGCTAAAAATCTCGGACTCAAAAGCAAATGGTATTACGTTCTGCACAGGTTCGTTAGGTGCAAATCCATCAAATGATATGGTGGCACTTGCAGGAGAATACCTAGCGCGGTCCCCATTCTCTCACCTTCGTAATGTAAAAATCTTCGAAAACGGAGATTTCATTGAAACGTCTCATTTCACATCGGACGGCTCCGTCGACTTGACCAACGTGGTGCGGGAAATGGCTGATCAAGAGTATACCGGTTATGTTCGTCCAGACCATGGCCGTCATTTATGGAATGAAGAGGGACGTCCAGGTTATGGGCTATATGACCGAGCTCTTGGAATCATGTACTTGAACGGACTTTGGGATGCTTACCAAGCGCGGAAGCGGGAGGTCTAATATGTACACACACGAAAATCTAAACGGTCGAACAGCCGTTATTACCGGTGGTAGTGGCGTACTGTGCTCCGCAATGGCAAAAGAACTTGCGAAACAAGGTGTGCGTGTCGCCCTTCTCAATCGGACAATTGAAAAAGGTCAAGCAATCGCTGATGAGATTAATGCATTTGGCGGTAAGGCCGTTGCCTTCCAAGCAGACGTTCTAGACCGTGCCTCACTTGAAACTGCACGTGATCAAGTTCTTTCAGAATTTGGACAAGTGGATATTCTCATCACGGGTGCAGGAGGAAATCAACCGACGGCTACAACGACAAATGAAGTATTTGGTGAAGGGGACGAATCGCAAACATTCTTTGATATGGATGCACACGCGTTTTCGAAAGTGTTTGATTTAAACTTCACTGGAACGTTTTTAACGTCTCAAGTCTTTGGTAAAGAACTTCTTAAGTCCAAACATCCAGTCATCTTGAACATCTCGTCGATGAGTGCCTATTCGCCAATGACAAAGGTTCCTGCCTATAGTGCAGCTAAAGCATCTATCAACAATTTCACGATGTGGATGGCCGTCCATTTCGCAGAAGTAGGACTTCGCGTAAACGCACTCGCACCAGGATTCGTCTTGACGGAGCAAAATCGAACATTGTTAACCAATGACGATGGAAGCCTAACAGAGCGTTCTCACAAAATCATGACTCATACACCCATGCGCCGATTTGGAAAGCCAGAAGATCTTCTAGGGACGATGTTGTGGCTAGTTGATGAATCCTATTCTGGATTCGTGACAGGTGTCACAGTTCCAGTCGATGGCGGATTCATGGCGTATTCAGGAGTTTAAAGATGAAACTACAACTTGCGCTTGACCGAATGACACGAGACGAATGTTTATCGTTGATTCAAGAAACGTATGAGTTTGTGGATATTGTGGAAATGGGAACTGGGGTCATTAAAGAATATGGGATGGCGATAATAAGGGAAGTTCACAGCCAGTTTCCGGGTAAAACGCTTCTAGCGGACATGAAGACGTGTGATGCTGGGAAGCATGAAGCCAAACAAGCATTTGAAGCGGGAGCTGAGATTGTAACAGCCATGGCATTTTCAGCTGACCGGACAATTGAAGAGATGTTAGAAGTGGCTCAAGAGTACCAGGGAATTATATTGATTGACCTTCTTGGTATTCACGATGTGGTTCGAGTGAAAGAACTATATGCCCTAGGCGTGCGCCACTTTTGCTTGCATAAAGGAAAAGACATGCAGTCGACGAATCATTTGGCAAAGGCAGAGGATTTTGAGCTGGTTCAAGGTCTGGCTGAGTGTACAATCTATATTGCCGGCGGAATCACTCAGGAGACGGTTCATCATTTCAAAGACACCCCAATAGATATATTGATTGTCGGCAGCGGAATCACTGGTGCAAAAATTCCAGCCCAAGCTGCACAACACTTGAAACAAGAAATGCAGAATATTAACTAATGTAGGTAAAGAAGAGAGACCTGTTCTGAATCTGTTGATTCGGACCAGGTCTTGTTTCTGTAATGGGACCAATGTACAGCTTCTTATCATGTGAAAATATAATAGCCTCTAACGATTAGATATTATTATCGCTCTACATAAAATACATTAAATTTATTTATCGGATTATGAAGCGTATAGTGAACATAGAAGAGGTGATTGTTATGGAATACATCTTAATGTTCATTATTGGGCTTGTCGCAACGACGCTTGGGACGCTAGCAGGTGGCGGAGGATTAATCAGTTTGCCTGCTATGCTCCTCCTCGGTGTGCCGGTGCATTCTGCGATTGGAGCAAATAAGGTGTCGAACACAGTAAGTTCGTTCTCAAGTTTCTATTATTTGATTCGAAAAAAGAGAATCACACTGAAAGAATCCGCATGGATCATTCCTGTGAGTTTGACTGGGGGAGTGACCGGAGGTATGATTGCTACAGCCATTCCGGAAGAACAGATGTATCTGGTTGTGACAGGATTACTCCTGTTTGCATTCGTAACTTCATTTCTTGGGAAGAAAGGCTTTTCAGGTGAAGAGTCTCTCACAATCACTAAGAAAAGTGCCGCTGGCTTGTATAGTATCGGTATCTATGATGGCCTCTTCGGACCGGGTCAGGGTACATTGATGCTCTATTTATTCAGTTACTTAAATATCTCCTACATACGTTCTGTCGGATTTGTCCGACTCGCTACTTTTTCAAGCTGCTTCGGAGCAGCCATTACGTACACGATAGCTGGAGAAATTATCTGGCCATTGACAATTGCACTTTTACTTGGTTCCGTGACCGGTGCACAGACTGGAGTACGAATAGCGGAGAAATTAAATCCAGCCTACGTGAAACCAATCCTTCGGGTTGTCACGATTCTCTTGATTGTGCAGATTTTATGGACACAATTTTCTTAAGATATGTTCAAGTTTGGATACATTAAAAATAAATTTTTGATTCTTAAAAGTGATAATTAAAGCCCTGTTCTAGAAACGGCCAGATCAGGGTTGAATAGCGTTTCTAAAACAACTTTAGTTTACTTTTTCGAAATAGGATTCATTTTCTCTCGCAAAACTCTACAATGATCACCCCACACCACTTACCGGGACGACACCACTAAAAACTGAATCGGCTCATCCGTATAGTTGTACCAATAATGCGACTGATTTGACGAGTAGTAGTTGGATTGCCCTTCTCTAAGTATCATTTCTTCCTCATCAAGCTTCAGTGTCAACGTCCCTTTGACGACAAACACAAACTCGTGTCCATGATGAGAAAACGGCTTCCCGTCACTTTCTTTAGGCTCGAGGGTGACGAGAATCGGATGAAAATCCGGGTTAGGGAACGCCACCGCAAGATCTTCGTAATAGAACGAGGCATCTTCAAAGGGACGTTCGGTGCCAGAGAAAAAGAGGCTCGGGTTCACATCCAGCACTTCGGCGATTTTCCGCAGCGATTCAAGTGTCACACTTGATTTTCCGCGCTCTACTTGAGACAGGAAGCTGATGGAAACCCCTGCGCCTTCCGCTAAGTCTTTCAAGGTCATCTTTTTCTCTTTTCGAATTTTTTTTAATTGCTCTCCTACCACATGCACTCACTCCTTCCTCTAATCATTCCGTCTCCATATAAACCTGTCAATAAAAAACATATTGACAGAATAATCTATCTTGTCTAAAATCAAAATTGAAGTCACACTTCAATTTCAGGGGATGAAAAGGGGAAACATCATGGATCAAAAAACTACACGACGAGTTTTGATTGCCAGTCTCGTGGGAAGTTCAATCGAATGGTTCGACTACTTCTTATACGGTACGATGGCGGCACTCGTCTTCAATCAATTATTCTTTGTCAGCGAAGACCCGACTGTTGGTCTTATTTTAGCATACGCGTCGTTTGCCTTATCGTTCTTTATCCGTCCATTTGGAGGCGTCATCTTTAGTCACATCGGGGACCGCATCGGGCGCAAAAAAACGCTCGTCATGACACTGAGTCTGATGGGAGCAGCGACCTTTGCGATGGGTCTGTTGCCTACCTACCAAGCCATTGGTGTTGCTGCACCAATTATCTTGATCACGCTTCGCCTGATTCAAGGGTTAGGTATCGGAGGAGAATGGGGAGGCGCTCTGCTTCTCGCAACAGAATATGCACCGCCGGAACGTCGCGGATTCTTCGGTTCGATTCCGCAAATGGGTGTCACCATCGGTATGGTGATGGGAACGCTCGCGCTTTGGATCATGACACTTTTACCGGAGGCTGCGTTTATGTCATGGGGCTGGCGCGTACCATTCATCTTTAGTGCCTTGCTTGTTGTCTTTGGTCTCTGGATCCGGAAGGGAATTGACGAAACTCCTGAATTTAAGGCGGTTCAAGAAAGCGGTGAAATTCCCAAAGTGCCTATCGTGGAGACTCTTCGCTATCATTGGCGTGAAGTGTTGATTACGATTGGTGCCAAAGTCGTCGAAACGGCACCGTTCTATATCTTCAGTACATTTATTGTTTCGTACGCGACAGCAAACCTTGGCTTCTCTCGCTCAGCGACACTTGGGGCCGTGATGATTGCCACTGTGGTTACGACCATCTTGATTCCAATCATGGGAAGCTTGTCTGACCGCGTAGGTCGCAAGAAGATGTACATCGTAGGAACTGTCTCGATGATGGCTTATGCGTTCCCGTACTTCTGGTTGATTCATCAGGGTAGCGTGGCCTTACTTATCATTGCGACCATCATCGGTCTTGGAATCATCTGGGCACCTATTACGGCTGTTCTTGGAACGATGTTCTCGGAAATCTTTGAAGCTAAAGTTCGCTATACAGGGGTTTCTCTTGGATATCAAATCGGGGCAGCGGTAGCTGGAGGAACAGCGCCCCTTGTTGCGACAGCGCTTCTTGCTACGTTTGAAAATTCCTATGTACCTGTAGCCATCTACATCATGTTCACAGCAGCGGTCTCACTCCTTGCCATCTGGGCAGTCAAAGGCCGTATGCAACAACCCGCTTACAAAGCGTAACATCTTAGCCCGGAAACTCTCCGGGCTCTATTTTTTTGAGGAGGGACCACCTATGCGACTCATCAATGATTCCATCATCCAACACATCTATAAAATGAGACATGCCATCCAGGACGTCGAAGATATGTTAGCGCACATCTCGGAAGGAAGTAACGTTAATCCACATCGTACCGTGATTCCGGTTGATGAAAAAAATGGTTCAGTTCTCTATATGCCAAGTTCTGACGGCACTAACTACGGAGCGGTAAAAGTGGTGTCGATTTTTCCGGAAAACCCGTCGAAGCAGCTTCCGACAACCCAAGGAACCATTCTGCTCACAGAACTCACGACAGGTCGTCACGTAGCACTCGTTGCCGGATCCTACTTAACTCGCCTCCGGACTGGTGCCCTCAGTGCGATTTCCTGTAAACATCTTGCGCGCACAGATAGCAAGATACTTGCCGTTATCGGGACTGGTGCGATGGCCTTTGAACAAGTGCTCGGCATTGTCGAAGTCCTCCCGATTCAGAAAATTTACCTGGTGAACCGTACCACGGAAAAAGCTGAACAATTTGCGGAGCGATTAGAAGCGTATGGCGTCAACGCCCAATTTGAAGTGGTGACTGATGCGGATAAAGCCGTTTCAAAAGCAGACGTGGTGTGCTGCGCGACGCGGTCTACACAAGATGTCTTCTCAGCGAGTGCTGTAAAGCCAGGCACCCATATTATAGGCGTGGGAAGCTACCTACCAGAAATGCGCGAAATCCCTGTAGATATAATTCCGAAAGCGGCTGCCATTTATGCGGACGATGTAGAGGGCGTGCAAGTAGAGGCGGGTGAATTCATTGCAGCAGCAGAACAAGGCGAATGGCGTTTTGACGACTTATCCGGTGCTCTGCATGAATTAGTGGGGCAGGAATATAAACGAAATGCCAAAGCCATCACGATCTTCAAATCCGTCGGTGCCGCTCATTTTGACCTTGCCGTTGCGAAGGGTGTTTACCGTTTAGCGAAGCATCTTGGGGTAGGGGAAGACGTGGAGATGTAAACGATAATTAGATCATTCCCAGAATGATAGTATGAAGTATGGTAAGTCATTCTGGAGGAATTAGTAGTTGACGGAATAAAAGGGCCTTTTCCTCAAACTTCTTTTGACTGGTCTTTATAGTATTATCAAGCTGGGATTAAAGAGGGTGAGGTAAACGGAGTAGAGAATTAAAATCTATCATAGCCTTTCTTCTATAAGTTTCCTAGTAGATATTATTTTGGACTAAAAATGCTTAGTTATTTGCATGAGTGCACAAGATATTATCGATAAGAGAAGGAAGGGAGATAATTTCTATGAATCAATTTATCGAAATAACCAATCAGTTCATTAATGGACAATGGAAAAAGGGAACGGCCAACAAGACCGCAGAAATCCAAAATCCATACAATAATGAAGTGCTTAAAGTAGTAACCATTGCTAGTAAAGAAGATGTGAATGATGCGTATGTTGCTGCTCAAAAAGCTCAAAAAGTATGGGCAAATGTATCACCTGAAGAAAAAAAGAAAGTTTTATTGAAAGCTGCACAATACCTTCAAGATCACGAAGATGAAATCTTGGAAGTACTCGTGAAAGATTCAGGGAGTTCGGTTTTTAAATCTAAATTTGAAATACACGCGAGTGTTGAGGCGTTAAAGGAAGCTGCAGACTATCCTAAACAAACAAATACAGTCACAACACCTTCTGCTATCCCAGACAAAGTTAACCATATCATTCGTAAACCGATAGGTGTAGTCACCTCCATTAGTCCATTTAACTTTCCATTATTTTTATCCATCAGAACCATTGCACCCGCTATTGCCACAGGGAATGCAGTTGTGCATAAACCAGATTTGCAAACATCTATCTCTGGAGGAGTTATCTTTGCAAAAATGTTTGAAGAAGCAGGCTTACCTCCGGGTGCATTTAACTTGATTGTTACAGATGTTACTGAACTTGGCGATTACTTAATCGAACATCCGATACCTAAGTTAATTTCCTTTACAGGTTCAACAGCTGTTGGAAAGCATATCGGGAAGATTGCAGGAGAAAGCTTAAAAAGGGTTGCTTTAGAATTAGGGGGAAATAGCCCATTCTTAGTGCTTGAAGATGCAAATGTTGACGAAGCTGTTGATGCTGCCTTATTCGGGAAATTTTTACACTCTGGTCAAATTTGTATGATTGTAAATCGTATGTTGGTGCATCGTGCAGTCTATGATGAATTTGTTGAAAAATTTGTTAGTCGAGCCACTAAGATTAAGGTGGGGAATCCAGAAGATCCTGAAATTCTTTTAGGACCTCTCATTAACGAAAGACAAATTGAAAAAGTTTTGAATATGGCGGAGATGGCTGAAAAAGAAGGAGCAAGAGTTGCGCTCAGAGGAAAGAGAGTGGGGAATACTGTAACGCCATTTGTATTCACCGATGTATCCAATGATAGTACGATCGCTCAATCCGAAATATTTGGCCCGATTGCAACAATTATTCCTTTTGATACAGAAGAAGAAGGAATTCGCTTAGCAAATGAAACGGAATATGGACTAAGTTCAGGTATTTTTACAAAGGATTTAGAAAGAGGACTAGAAGTCGCTAAACAAATCGAAAGTGGAATGGCGCATGTAAATGACCAGCCAGTTAATGTTGAAGCCGGAATGCCTTTTGGTGGAGAAAAGGGATCAGGTGTCGGTCGATTTGGAGGCCAATGGGCATTTAATGAGTTCACAACTGTTCAGTGGGTCACTGTACAAGAAAAACCAAGACAGTTCCCGTTTGAATGAGGATAAGTAATTGAGTTGGCATCTGAAATGTATTTAGAGATGGTCCCATAGTGACTTTCAATAACGCTCTCGTTGTAAATAAAAAGTGATGAGGATACTGATAATACCGGTAAGCGATAGATTTCAGTGTCAACTTCATTCGTATTAGAAAAGGCTATCCAAGTAGATGATTGTGTAATCTGTCATCTCGCTTGCCATAGCCATTTTTTAGTTGTGTCTTACTTCATATTGACAAGGGTATGTCCTTGTATGATCTTAACAACCTCTACGCCAAACTCTTCCACTTTCTGTTTACCGATTCCATCAATTTTCAATAATTCTTCTAGCGTCTGAGGTTTCTCTTTGACCAGTTGTTCTAACGTTTGATTCTTAAAAATATGATAGGCTTTACGATTTGTTTGTTTAGTAAGGTGAAGTCGAAGAATATGAGAATGGAGAGACTATTTGTTCTAGTTTCGCCTGTTATAATGAGAAAGATAATGAACAGGGAATACATGAGAAAGCAGGGATCTCCATGAAACTATACACACTCGGCGAACTACTCGTCGATTTTACACCGGTGGAGGTGGGAAATCACTCGGTGCCGGTCTATGAACAGAACCCAGGCGGTATTCCTGCGCTTCCGAAGAGAGAAACCATTGATGAGATGGTGACGAAGCATTCGGGAATATAAGGCCGATTGATTTCGTTACTTCCTTAGAATGGTTCATACGAGGAAGGTACGTCATGTATGGTTGGTTGTTGTAAGAAGTTTCGCAGTAAAGGGAATAAGATGAACGATCCCCCTTCTCCTCGCGAGTAAGGGGGTTCTGTTTTAAGAACACCTGAAATTAAATAGCCGGCATACTGTAATAAAAAGTTACGACTGCAACAGCCAATACAAAGCCACTACCAATTACGAGGTAGTGGCTATTACTACATAAAAACCCAGTACCACACGTGGCACTGGGATAAAGTTTACGCTTCCTCACTGACAATGACATTCTTCCCACGAAGGCGCAGAAGAAGGGGAACGATTAGCCACAGCAAGGTGATGATTAAGAACGTTAATGAGAGTGGGTTCGTTAAGAAGATGCTGAACTCACCATTTGAAATTGTTAAGGCACGGCGCATGTTATTTTCAATCATTGGACCAAGTACAAGAGCGAGAACGAGTGGTGCTAGTGGATAATCATGCTTCGCCAGCAAGTAACCGAATACCCCACATGCAAGAAGTAAGAACAAATCAAACGTCGTATATTGCACTGCATATACACCGAAGATCGAGATAGCAATAATAATCGGAAGCAAATACTTTTTCGGTGTTTCGATAATTTTCGCAAACACTCGCACGAGCGGCATGTTCAAGATGAGGAGCATCAAGTTCCCTAAAAACATACTGGCAATCAAGCCCCACGCCACTTGTGGGTGTTCTTCAAATAAAAGTGGGCCTGGCTGAATGTTGTACATAATGAAGGCCCCCATCAATATTGCTGTCGTCCCTGAACCCGGAATTCCAAGTGTCAGGAGGGGAATCATCGCACCGCCAGACGCTGCGTTGTTGGCAGACTCTGGTCCGGCAACCCCGGCAATATTTCCTTTCCCGAAAGAGTCTGGATTTTTACTGATTTTCTTCTCCATGATATACGAGAAGAATGACGCAAGTGTGGCACCGGCACCCGGTAGCACACCTAGGAAGAAACCGAGAAGCGAAGAGCGACCGATTGGCGCAGCACTTTGTTTCAAATCTTCTTTCGTTGGCATGACTTTCGTGATCTTTGCAACAGGCTCATCGTGCGTCTCTTTTTCAAAGATTGTCTTAAACACTTCCCCAAGAGCAAAGAGTCCAACGGCAATCGTCAAGAACTCGATTCCGCTAAATAGAATGGGGGAGTCGTACGTGAAGCGGGCGATACCTGAAACGGCATCAATGCCGATGGTGCCGAGCATTAACCCGACGACCGTCATGATGAGTGCTTTCGTAATCGATTTTCCGGCAAGACCACTGACAGCTGCAAGTCCAAGAAGCATTAATGAGAAATAGTCGGCTGGACCGAAGTCAATAGCAATCCTCGATAAAGGTTGGGCAAGTAGAACCAGACCAATTAAAGAGACGATTCCAGCCACAAAGGACCCGATTGCCGCAATCGCAAGCGCTGCCCCTGCACGACCTTGCCGCGCCATCTGGTAGCCGTCTAGCGTCGTCACAACAGAAGACGATTCACCTGGTGTGTTCAGCAGGATGGATGTCGTCGACCCACCGTACATGGCACCGTAGTAAACGCCTGCGAGCAAGATAATGGAACTCGTGGCGGCCATCTCGACAGGAAGTCCGGACGTGAGGGTAGCTGTGATGGGAATGAGTAAAGCGACGCCACTCATTGGGCCGATTCCCGGTAGAACGCCTACCGCTGTACCGATGATGACCCCGACTAGCGCAAATAAGATGTTGTGCCACTGGAATGCGACAAGAAAGCCGTTAAATAGATAATCAATTGTGCTCATTGTGTCACCCTCCTATATAGGGAAGCCCGGAAGAGAGCCACCTAAAATATATACGAATCCGAAATAAATTACGCCTGAAAAAGCAGCGGCAATGATAAGCGATGACAACCACTTTCCACGTTCAAGTGTTTGAAATGTGACAAACAAAAAGGCAAACGTCGTAATCAAATAACCAAGTGGTTCAAGGAGGACCACATATGTAATTGCAGCGCCTAGAATAATGAAGAATCGTTTGTACTGCGGTGAGGAAAGGGATTCTTCTGAAGCCTTGGCTTCCGCTTTCTTTTTAAAGCTTTCGATGATGAGGAGAATACTGAGGGCAATCAACGCGATTCCAAGGCCCATCGGGAAAATTTTTGGTCCAACAGATGACCCGTATGCGCTGTCGGAGATTTTTAAGGCTTCTGTGAAAAACAGAACGCCGATGATGAAAAATAAGAGGCTCGCTATTTTATCAAAGCGTGCTGTCATCGCTGTTCACCTTCCTAAATAGAGATGTGCGAGCAAGGGCTGCCCGCACACATTCTTTATTTTTGCATATCTAATGCGGTTAAGATTTCAGTAATTACTTGCTCTTGTTCTTCAAGGAATGTTGTGAAGTCGTCGCCTACGCGGTATTCATCCGCCCAACCGTTTCGCTCCAGTTCCGCTTGCCATTCGTCCGTCTTCACCATTTCGTCCAGTTTTTCCGTCCAGTACGCTTTTGCTGTATCAGACATGTCCTTTGGTCCGAAGAGGCCGCGCCAGATCGTGAACTCTGCGTCAATGCCGAGGTCATAAAGTGTTGGAACGTCTTCAAGTCCTTCAAGGTCGATTTTCTCAGGAGACGTCACAGCTAACACGCGCACGTCACCACTCTTTACATAGGAAGTCACTGTGGATACGTCAGTACCGATGGCATCCGCGTTCGAACCAAGAAGGGCAGCCATCGCTTCACCACCTCCATCATACGAAACGTACTTTGCTGTTTTTGGGTCGATGCCGTACTCATATGCAGGCATGATGGTCAGCAAATGGTCCATTGATCCTGGTGCCGATCCACCGGCAAGAGTGATGGACGTTGGATCCTCTTTGATTGCATCCAGTAAGTCTGTCAATGTTTCAAATTCAGAATCCGCTTTTACAACGATGGCACCAAAGTCTTTCGTTAGCTGCGCAAGTGGTGTTGTATCCTTGTATCCGTAAGGGCTATTTCCTTCTGCTTTTAAGTTATTGATCAGGATCGGTGGTGACTTGACCATCAACATGTGATCATTGCTTGCTTCTTTCGTTGCGTACGTAGCCATAAAGACGGCACCCCCACCGCCCGGTTGGTTCTCAACTGTAATGGCTTTGTCCACCAGTTTCGTTTCGCTCATCACTTTGCTGATGGCACGCGCTGTTAAATCCCATCCACCGCCAGCTCCGGACGGTGCTACAATCGTCAAGTTGTTCTTTGGATACACTGCTGCTTCTTTTCCAGATGCTGCATTATCCCCAGCCGAACACGCAGCCAAGCTAAGAAATAGAGCAGCCGATGCGGCAAGTGCCGTCAATTTTTTTCCAACCTTCATGTGAGTTCCCCCTTTTTAGTAAAGCGCTTTCATTTGCTTTCGCTAAGAGTAAATCAATTTCAGAAAATTGCATACATTACATACATATTTTCCTTTTTCTACATTATGTGCATTTTGTTCAATTGTGTGCACGAAAAAATCCTTCCGCTCACATCGTGAGGGAAGGGTGCAATCATTTTAAAAAGTAGCGTCGTTCCGGACGACCAACAGTCCCGTAAACTTGTTCAACTGTCAGCGTCTGTTCGGCTACTAGATGTTCTAAATAACGTCTGGCAGTAGACCGACTCATGCCGAGTTGATTGCCAAGAAATTCAGCAGTGATACCGTCCGGGTGCTCGGTGATTACTTTCGAGACTTTTTCGCGTGTCAGTCGGTCGATACCTTTTGGAGCGTGTGTTTGTTCCGTAGTAGCTGTTTGTTTGAAAAGTTGACGAATTTGTTCTTCGGTGAGTTCTGTCGACGAACTGAACAATTCCTGCTTGCGTCTGTATGACGTCAAGCACTCTGTAAACATCTGCATCGTTAATGGCTTAAGTAAATAATCTTCAATTCCGGAAGCGTAGGCTTTCCTTACGATATCGACTTCTGTAGCTGCTGTTATCAAGATGATGTCCGTCTGCGGATGTGTCCGTTTCACGTACTCTACAAAATTCGTCCCAAGGTCATCCGGAAGATACACGTCAACGAGGACCAGTTTCGGTTCCAGTTCTTCCATCCATAGCTTTGCTTCCGCCACGGTATGGGCGATGCCAACCGCTACAAAGCCGTCTACTGCAGCCACAAATTTCTCGTGAATTCGCGCTATGCGCGGGTCGTCTTCTACGATGAGGACTTCAATTTCTGGTGCCATTTTGTCCCTCCTTCGGTAAAGCAATAACAAACAACGCGCCGCCTAAGTCACCTGTTTCAACAGACACGTGGGCCCCGAGCGCTTTCGCGTTTTCCTGCACAATCGCCAGTCCGTATCCGCGTAAAGCAGCGTCTTTTGTGGACTGTTTTCCTTTAAATAAATTTGGTAAGAGTTCAGGTGCGAGACCTGGACCGGAATCTTCGATTTCAAACAAGATCTCGTTGGCTGATTCCTGCACGTAAAAGCGCACAATCCGTTCACCAACTGGATTTTCTTCCACCGCTTCAAACGCATTGACGACAAGGTTCCCGAGCAGGGATATCAACAAGTGCTTCTCCACAGTCTTTGGAAGCGTGGAGCATTGGCTGTCTTGGTCAAGTGCCAGTTCAATCTTCAGCTCGCGCGCCCGGTTGTAAAAGCCGATGACCATGGCGCTGATATACGTATCTTCAATGTGGCGCGACACAAACGCAATGAGTGCAGCGTTTTCTGTTTGCTGTTGATGGATCAGGTCGACCACTTCTTCGTATTCCTGAAGCTGCAGAAGACCAGAAATCATATACAAAAAGTTTTGGTGTTCGTGCGTCTGAGCGCGCAGTGATTCCGTATAGCGCTTCGTCTGCGCCAGTTCCTCCGCAATCGTATCGATATCTTCGATTTTCCGGAAGCTAGCAATAACACCTATCACGCGGCCGTTACGGTGAATCGGAATGCGGTTGACGAGCGTTTCGTTGCCACCTAGCATCATCATTTTGTCGAGCTCGGCTTCGCCGGTCTCTATAATGTCAAGGAGACGCGTATTGGGAATCACGTCCTGCACGGGTAGTCCTTGAATCGTATCGCGTTCCGGGAAGAATGCGTCCGCTGCAGGGTTGCTCAGGGCAATCCGTCCCTCCATATCGACTACTAAGATGGCTTCGCGGATTGAAGAGAGCAATGCGTTTCGCTGGGTAAGAAGAGATGCGATCTCTTCCGGTTCATAATCAAGTAATTGACCTTTAATGCGGCGAGTAAGGAATTGTGATAATAACGCCGACACAATCATTGCAATAATAAAGATGATAATTAAATATTTGGCATAGTCGAGGTTGATTAGGAAAATGGTATCAAGCAAATACCCGACCGAGACAACACCGATAATATTGCCGTCTTCATCAATTACCGGAGCTTTCCCGCGAATGGCTTTCCCGAGCGTACCGGTCGCTTGCGAGATGTACGATTCACCGCCCTGAAGCGCCCGCTCATTGTCATCTCCAACCATCCGTTCGCCGATTCTCTCTGACACAGGGTGGGCGTAGCGTATCGAGTTTTCATCTCCAATGACGACATACTCCGCTTCGACTTCTTGCTGGATGTTGAGAGCCAATTGTTGAATTTCTGGTGTGGATGCATCTAGTTTCAGCGCCTTGATCACAACCGGGTGTTGTGCAGTAGTTTCCGCTATATTTAGTGCGCGCTCGCCGATTTCCTGCCGAACGCTATGCGCCATGACAAAGTACGACGCCGTAATGACCAGGACGAGAACGGTCATGGTCAGCGCGAGCATATATTTCATGATTCGGTATTGGAGACTAGCTCGCTTCATGAGTGCAACTCCTCAACGTCGATTCGACAGAATTATGTTTATTATACAAAAATGAAGAGGAGAGGGATAGGTAGGGATTCGTGGTGGATGAAGGCGAACAGTAAAATAAACAACGAGATTCGTAAAATCTCACTAGGATTGTTGCAAACTTAAGGAATGTTGAAATACTGGGAATTGATAGAGTATTTAGAGGTAGGTGTATGGACTTGTAAAACCGACGGAAGAGAGAACCCTGGTTCTTGGTCTACTTTATAAAGAACAGTCCTATTATCTGGCGTCTGAAATGTATAGAGATTATGTAGTGGCCGGTGGTATGGAGAGAATGCTCACCCAAACGTTCTTTTACAGACGGTACTTCAAAAAGTTCCAATCTACATGGTGGATGATTTAACTAAATAAACGAAACTTTTAGCTAATGTTGCATATGCCTCTTCGCAGTGGGAATTAAATGGGTATTCCCCAAAATAACTTTTCAAACTTATTCACTACTCAACTACGATTAGTGAAGAGAAACAGAATCTACCTACTAAAGCAAGGCGTAACGATCCATGTCCGTGTGGGAGTGGAAAGAAATATAAAAAGTGTTGTGGGGCGTGTTAGAATATGAAAAACCCTTTCCACCATTATTCTTTCGGTGGTAGGGGCGATTTGTCTTGTAAAGAGAACTTTTTCCAACGACGTGTACTTTGAAATATTTTGCCAGATTTCTCTACTTTTTTAATAGCACTTAGTCTCTTAGAGGCAAGTTTAAATACCATATCTCTTGATCGTTTTTCGATAGCTAAAAGTTGTACAACTTTTAGGACTTCGATTCTGGTCTCCGTTATGCGGAATATGATTCGTATACCTGCATCTCTAAGTTTTATCTCCTTACATCCTGCTAACTTCAAATCTCGTTTATTACCTAATGATTTTCCTACTTCGTCTGCTCGGTATTCTAGTTCGTCGAGTGATTTATTCACTATAGTAAGTACTGGATTTTTTAATTTGGCATATTCTTTTGCAGCATCTGGATCAAATCGTAAATCAAACTTTGGTTCTTTTTCCATTACTCATCTTTCCGAAGAGATTTCCAAGAAATCGCGGATTCAGGATTTGCATCTAATCGAGCCAGTCTCTCGGTAAGAACCCGAGCTTCTTCAGCTTCTTCCAGTTCAATAAGGCGGCCATACATTTCTTCATAATAAGAATAATCAAGAACTACAGTGTCAACTGAGCCGTTATCCATGATGTACTGTGGTTCTTCCTTAGCTTTTTTACGAATCGAGCCAAACTTTTTTGCGGCAGTTCCAGCATTAGTAAGCTGCTCATTTGTGAACATTGGTTTTTTTGATCGCATGGTATAAACACTCACTTTCATCTTCCTCCTTTATACTATGTATTAATTTATAATAAGTATACAACAAAATGCGGTAATTGACACGGTTAATGGACCGTACAATTATACGTATAATTAGTGATATCTTAATGAAATAATAGAGGTTAATTAATGAAAAAAATATACATCATCCGCCACTGCCAAGCAGAAGGACAGGCAGCGGACGCAAAACTGACTGAACTAGGTGAAAAACAAGCTGAAGAACTCGCACGATTTCTAAAGAATATTTCCGTGGAAATAATCATTTCTAGTCCATACATACGTGCAATCCAAACTATTCAGCCGTTAGCATTACAAAAAGGAATTGAAATCGATACAGACGTTCGCTTGAAAGAACGTGTTCTGAGTCAGCATTCTCATCCGGACTGGCTTGAAAAATTGCAAGCAACATTTAAAGATAGTGATTTAAAGTATGACAGCGGTGAATCGAGTAACGAGGCCACTGAGCGAATTCGAGCAGTCGTAGATGAGATACTCGAATCAGAATATGAGACAGTTGTCCTGGTCACGCACGGGAACTTGATGAGTCTTCTTCTGAGAGAATATACCGATGAATTTGGATTTAATGAGTGGCAGACTCTATCGAATCCGGATGCATATTTGATATAGGGGAGTAATGAGATAACGAGTTGCGAACGGGTATGGGAGGAGAACAGGTAAAATCGAGTAGTGACTACCTGAGCAGTGGCAACTTCAAAAACAGGCCTGGATATCTCTTCAAAACAGGTCAAATGTCCCTAGGGGATTACATCCTGCCAGTATAAGATGAAATTTGAAAAACTTTTCATAGAATGGAGACACATATGACCATCACCACTCAACCAACTGTTCAGGATCTCATAGCTTCTCTCTGGCAAAAGAGGTCATGGACTCACCTCAAGTCGTTTCTTTCTACACTCACCACGGAAGATGCCTACAACAGACTTATCACACAAGCCCAACAAGAAGGTATGCCCCAGTACGCAGTCATTTTGAAGCGTCATGCCCATAAAAAATTTCATTCATTTCAAACGACTCTATGGCAGGCGGAAGTGCTGTTTATACGTGGCGAACATTTTAAAGCGGAACAACTGCTTAAAACAAAAGCCATGCTTGCCGCATTTGATGACATCTCGGATGAACAACGTGCTGAAATGGCAAGACTCCTTGCACGTGTTTACAGCGCTTTACAACGATTTCACGAGGCGGAGGAGCAGCTCAAACAACTCGAGCAACTAGGAAAGCGCACGCTCGTAGATATGGTTCGGTTCCTGATGGCAAAGGGAGAACGCCAGCAAGCAATCGACCTCATTCAATCTTTGGCACCTGATCAAATTGCAGAAAACCAACATCATTTGCTGCTATTCTTAAGCGATTTATATCTTCTTGAAGGACAACCAGAAGTAGCTCGCACACTATTGAAAGAAACGTTGTCTCATCATCCGGAAGAATTTCTCGTGCGTATGGACTTGGCATCGGTTCTTTATGTTACTGGCGATTTGGAAGAGTCTTTGGTGGAACTTCATGCCGTCAATGCCTGGAATCCGTTCCATTACGCAAAATGGCCATTTATCATGCTCGAAGCGCATCTTCTATATAAATTGTCACGTTTCGAAGAACTAACCCATTTAGTAGAAGGACATCGTTCATTTTTCCAAAACCATGTGTATGGCAATTTTCAAGCAAATGGGGAAGGGAAACGAGTTCTTCTTGAGCTCACTCAACAAGTTCAACACGTTAATTACTGTGTTCCGGCTGCATTGCAGCTTATTTTGCAGGCGTTTGATGTGACGGAACAGCAAGAAACGATTGCTAGAGCTGTTAGGGAAGATGAAGGTACACAACTTCATCATGCTAGAGAATATATGAACCAGTTGGGATACGAGAGCCTGTACTTTAAAGGAGATCTGGCTACCTACAAATCGTTGCTTGATCAAGGTATTCCGATTCTTGTCAGCACGCTGATTGAAATGAATGCTCATGTCCAAGTCGTGGTCGGCTATGATGACAGACTTCAAGCGTTATATATACAAGACCCCAATGAAGTCCATCCCTATGCGCTCGCATACGATAAATGGCAAGAGACTTATCAGTTGCGTGAAGGTCTGAGTGTTGTCTTTCTTCCGGAAGCGAAAAAAGATCTAGTGATCCAGTTTGATAGAAACGCTCACGCATTTTTTGATGCGCTCTATACCTTGACAGCGGAAGAGTCGACAGAATCTGAGGACATTCTCACATTTTCTGATCAACATCCAGACAATTTGTCGGTTGCGGTCATGGGACTTCTGTCTTTAACCAGTCAAGCTAGCTCGGAACAAACAGAACGCTGGTTACGTGTATTAGAAGAGAACATTACGGCTACGCATGAGGACGTTCGGCTGTTAAGAGCTCACCATGCCTTTTGGATTGGACATTACAAAGAAGCGTTAAATGCTCTGGAAGGTCCGGAGTTACACTTAAATTCCAATGCCTTGTTCATCAAAGGCCTCAGTCATCTCAAAATGGATGCGCTAGACGAAGCAGAAAAAGCTTTGTATCAATCTCTTGAAGTCAATCCGCATCAAGCAGTAGCCTATAGTTACCTAGCACGTATCGAATTGCAACGGGAGTGGAGACTGCGAGCCTATAAATGGGTAGACATTGCAAAAGAATTATCACCAAACGACTCGTTTGTTCGTGCGACCGAAGCACTTGTCTACTTTGAAAACGGCGTCTATGAAACGGCCTATCAATTGTTTGAGAGTCTCGTAGCTGAAGACTCGAAGGATAGTTATGCACTGTATGAGATGGCACGTGCCAAACAATTCTTGGGTGAGATGGATCAGGCACGAACGCTTTACAAGGCTTCTTTAGAAATTGATCACGTAGAGCCTTTCGCTTATTTACGCCTAGCTGAGATAGAAGATGATTTTGTACAGAAAAAAGCCCATCTTAAACAAGGAATTGCAAACTTGCCTGAGCAGGGTATCTTGTATTCAGAACTTGGACTTCTAGAAGAGCAAGAAGGATTATTTGAAGCCGCACAAACTCTTTTCGAAAAAGCGGTCAAACTTCAGCCAGCTGATACAGACGCAGTCTTCTATTTGGCACGCAATTACTTTAAACAGCACCGATTAGACGATGCATGGAAGATGTTGAACCCTCACCTGGAGTCGGAAGATCCAGTTCGTATGCTCCTTGCCGTGAGCTTCGTGATGAGTGAAATGAATACGACGGAAACAAAAGATCGTTTAATTACTCTGTTAGAGAGTCGTTTAAGAGAAGCTACGAATGACGACGTCGACTTGTATGCGATGACCTATGTCGACTTTGCTTCAGAAACACGCTACCGAAAACAAGTCATTGAGTTGTTTGCCGAGCTTCGCGCTAGACATGCAACACCAGAGCTACGGAGTCTAGAAGGGCAGTTGCATTTAGAAATTGGTACCCAACAATTTGCGAAAGAATTGTTCTTAGAAGCGGGCAAACATGAAGTGGCCCAGAACCAACTGGCCATGATGGCTCTTGCTGATGGGGATGTACAGTCGGCTATTGCTTACTATGAAAAGACTCTGGAACTGCAGCCTTATCAGACTGAAGCACTTCAAGGTCTTATGAACCTCTCAGTGGAACTGGAGAGTTTGGAAGTTTGTCTTGCGGTGACTTCTTACGTGCACGAAGTGACGACAGATATCATCGAGTTTGATCAAGTTTTAGAATGGATAGATGATGCGGAAGAGCTTGAACGAGTCCTCCCACTTATCGACTCTTTGGATGGCTACGTGTCAGCCAAGTGGTGGTATCTATTGAAAGCGCGCTGTGCTCATATCGTTGGGGATTTCTCGCTTGCGGAAACGTGCTATCAAAAGGCACTGGCAGAACATGATGCGGGAGTGGTCCTTTATCGATATGTTGAATTTTTACTTGAGATGGGTCGCGCTAACGAAGCATTACCTCTTATTCATAAAGAACTTCTGGCTCAGCCAGAGGATCCTGACTGGATTGGGCACTTTATCACTGCGCTTGAACAGAAAAAACGCATACCTTTACTTCTTCACCACTTGAAAAAGCTTCCAAAAGAGCATCGCAAGACCTATCTGGTGCATGCCGCTCAGCAGCTAGCACTTCGTTTAGCAGCTCTTAACGAGGATGAACCTGCCGGAATGATTGGTTCAATAAAGCAGAAAGCGCAACAATTCTTCTATGCGATCCGTATTATCCAGTTATATGAAGAAGCCATCAAACTGGATCCTAAGGACGTGACGACCATCATGGGATTTGCGGAATTTTATTTGGATGCAGATATGCCGGACGAAGCCATCAAACTATTGCGTCCACTGGTAAATGTCGAAGAATCTGAGGCTAAACGAATGCTTGTTTTTGCGTACGCGCAGCAACTTGCTGAGCGAGTCCATCCGAATGATGTGCAAATAGCTTCTCGCTATGCACAAGAACTCATTGCTGAAGATCCTGAAGACCTCTCTGTGTTGGACTGGTGGGCTCAAGTGCATGGTCACTCTGAAGACTATAAAACCTCTTTCCAAATTGTTTCACAAGCGCTCGCTATCGACCCGTACCATGCTGATTTTCTGAACATGGGGTGGAAGTCGCTTGAGCTGAACTACGGTGAGAAAGCCCTGCCCCATTTAGATAGGTTTGTTGAAAGCTGGCGACCGGTCATGAAACAACATACTGAATTGTTGCTCATTCGTGCCGTTACGCTCAACGACTTAGGGGAGGGGCAACGTGCAAAAGAATTACTCTCGTTAATTCCTTCCTATACGCTGGAATACATGCCGTCATTATTTGAAACTGCACGAGCAGAAGTTTTGCTCGGTCATCCTCGTAAAGCGAAACGTCTTATGCAGGAAATACTGAGGGGAGACGATGGAACATATGAGGCAATGGCGGAGGAAGATCCGCTATTGGTAGAATTGTTAGGATAACTAGTAAGCCTCTTCAAAAAATAGAAGAGGCTGCGGGAACTAGTATAATGGCTATGCTTCAATATGGCATAGAGTATGAGATGGTATTAACACCTTCGGATTTCTTTATACGACAAACAGGAAACCTCCTATTCGATATCGAAAAGGTAGAGAAGTATAAACATCTTGTTATTGAAAAGATGAAAGAAATGTTGAATGGGAGTTCAGAACAATCAATGAGGTGTTTAGAAGAATTGAATGATAGGCTTGTGGAAGTAGCAGTGAACTAGAAATATCTTGTAACAAAATGAAACAACTTAAAGTTTCAAAAAATACCCACTCATTTAGCTCTATTCATACACGGAGCTAGGAAGAGTGGGCATTTTAGTTTAATAACCTTATTTCAAATTCTGTGATGATACATATAGATACTGTTTCTTCCCATCAATCACAACTTCAACTGGATACCACACGAAATTGTGTTTCGCATGAACGTTTTGGTCATAAAGTGGGGCACCAAGGATTCTAACTGTTGAACCTGCAGCTGCATTGATAACTGTTGAATTCACTGTCGTTGGTTTATCGCGTAAACGAGAGTTGAGGAGTATAGCTTGATCTTCTGCTTTATAGCGGTCTCTTGAGTGAGTCGCTTCCGCATTTAGTATAAATTGTTTTTCCTCAAAAACAATATTCTCTGCCGAACCTGAAGCGTAAGTGAAATCGTCCGATGTCATACCGATCGAACGAATTGATGTTGGCACATAACTTGATGTATTAATTTCATCATACACACGCTCTTGATAGGCATTAGGGTTTACTGCTCCTGTTGCCTTCACAAATGGACTGTTAACAGGTTTTGTTCCATTGTAGGCCATTACCGCGAAGTACCAGCTTTCTAAGTTGTTTGGATCGTGATTTCCAACTTTCGGGAGGTCCGAGCGATTGAAATGGTAGAGTAGCATATCAATAGCAGTTTCTACATTATATTGTATACTCGTTTTCAGTTTCTCAACGTCATAACCAACCGTGTTCGTAATTTGAGTAAGACCAATACCGCCATCATCGGATACAATGGCTTTTCCATTGTTATCAAAGTGCTGCCAGTTGCCCATTTCTTCATTAATAATTCCTTTTACAATCTCCGGAGGAATAATCCCGTCAGCGGAGCGAGCTGCATTTGTGACTAGGCAGTTAAGTGCTTGGCGAGAAGGGTTTGTAACTCGAGAATCATCGTACTCACAAGTAGCAGACTTAAGACGTAACTCTGCGTTTAGTGCACGAGCTAAGAATGCTGAGAATTCTCCACGCTTCAAATTCCAATCTGGTTCGAACCGATTTGCATCAATGCCACCTGTAATTCCGAATGCATGAATCTTTCGAATCTCCGAGTAGCCTTTCTTAGACATAGGAACATCCGAAAATTCTTTAGATGACTCTTCTTCAAGCTTAAATGCGCGGGCCAACATGAGTGCCATTTCCGCACGTGTAATGTTTTTCTCTGGAGCAAATGTGGTGGGTGAAGTTCCTTGAATAATTCCGACTTCAAATCCTGATTGGACAGCACCAGCGTAATTGGAATTGACATCTGTAAATACAGTCTCTCGAGCGGAAGTATCTAAATCAAACGCACGAGCAATCATGAGCGCTGCTTGACCACGCGTCAAATTTTCAAGTAATCCAAATCTACCATCCTTATAGCCGGAAATAACTCCTTCGTTCACTAGGTATTGGATATGCTTCGAAAATTGGTGTGACGTTGGTACATCTGTGAATTCACTTGTGTTCGCAAATGCTGAGGATGAAAGCAACAAGCTGCCTGCAAGTACGGTACTAAAAAGTAGTTTCTTCATATGTATAGCCCCCTTACTTCCAGTTTACAGGAAAATATAGGGGGTTGAAAGGAGTTTGAGTAAAGTTTTGGATTCCGAAATAAATTACATGTATACTAAAAGAAAACTAGTAGATTGTGATGGTGACTAACTCATGAAAAAGCTTATGCTAACAGGATTCGAACCCTTTCTATCCTTTACTGTCAATCCGACGATGAAAATTGTAGAAGAACTGGATGGACAGCAGATCGGTGGATATCAAATCGTTGGAAAGATTTTAAGTGTGGACTTCAAACAAACGGGGGATCAGCTTGTCGAGTTGCTTGATAAAGAGCAGCCGGATGCGTTGATTTCGTTAGGTCTTGCAGGCGGAAGATATAAAATTACCCCGGAACGCATTGCCTTGAATTTTAATGATGTAGTTGCAACGAATACGGACAATTCCGGAAATGCACCCATTGATGAGCCGATTGTTGAAGGTGGACCAGCTGGCTATTTAAGTACATTGCCTTACCGCAACATGATTAACCGATTGCTCGAAAGTGGCTATCCGTCAGAAATCTCTAATTCAGCAGGTACGTACTTATGTAATCATACGATGTACAAAGGACTGCATTATTTTGCGGAGAAAGGGATGAATGTGCCATCCGGATTCATCCACATCCCTGCCTCTCATGAACTAGCCATCCAGCACGGTCGCATTCCTAGCTGGGGGCACCAGGACTTACTCGAGAGCATCAAGATTTGTATCGAGGTGCTGGGAGAAGAATAAGGTACATCTTCAAATGAAGAGAACCATTTATTGATACATTAAAATAGACCTATTCTCCGCATAACTGAGAGTAGGTCTTTATTTATATAGACTTTGCCCATGCCTGCTTAGATTTGGTCGCATACATTACGTATATGAACCAAGAAAGGATATGAGAATGTTTCATTTTCCCCCGAAATTCTCTATGTGCCCATATTGCCATGGAAATCTAAATTATCCTCCTATGACAGCTCCTTCAACAAACTCGCCTCAACAAGGAGAGCTTTGTATTAAAGATTACGGTCCCTATCCTTTTGTTATAAATATTGAAGAAGCAACTCTTCAGAACGAAACATTTCGCACAGCACTTTGGACTGGAGACCATTTACAAGTCACTCTCATGAGTATAGGTGTTGGAGAAGACATCGGATTAGAACGACATCCAAATCTTGACCAGTTTTTACGTATTGAGCAGGGGCAAGGTCTTGTAGAAATGGGGCCGACGAAAAACCAGCTTTTCTTTAGGCGGAGAGTAAGAGACAATTATGCGATTGTCATTCCAGCAGGCTACTGGCACAACTTGACGAATACTGGCAATCAACCGCTTAAACTTTACTCGATTTATGCACCACCGAACCATCCATTCGGAACTGTACATCGTACAAAAGAAGATGCGATGGAAGGGGAGGAGAGTTAGTAGTAGAGTAATTGGTTGATTACTGCTATAGAAAATACAGTGAGACCGGTCTGATTTTTTTACAAATCCAAACCGGTCTCAAAATTTGCTATCAAAACATCTAGGAGATTAAAGATGTTCAACTCTCTATTTGATACTACTTAATAAACAACAACCTCAACACACTCTTCGCAAAGTCTTCAAATGTCGACTGACCGGACTTTTGGTTATACCACTTGCGCACAGTTTCCACGAGCCAGAACGGCACTGCATTGCCTTCAATGAGGTGGTAGTATTTCTCGTATCCTTCTTTTAAATGTTCCCATCGAAAATCATTACCAGGTAAAACATATTCAGAGACATCAATGATCTTTGCACGCCCATCTTGTAATAGGATGTTTTTTAAGTGAATGTCTCGAGGATTGAGTCCTTTGCTGCGTACATACTCTCGCGCATCTTCCACATCTTTCACCACTTGTTCAGCAATGTATACACCTTGCAATAAGCAATCAAATAATGTGATGCCTTTTTCGTAACTGAGAACTAGATAATCTTCACCGCTCGCATGGCATGTCGGGAAGTAAGGAGAAGCACCTAACGTGTCATATACCTGTGCCTCAGTAGCTACTTTTTCTCGTTTTTCACGGGCATACAACTTGTAGGCGTATCCGGGAGTAGATAATGATTCAAACACCGCCGCATCCGTGCCCACTCCGATGCAGCGTAAATCATCCGTTTCGCCTTCAATTGTCACCGGCTCATTGTTCGGGTGAGAGGTCACCGTAATTTTTTTTAGCTCATCTATGGGATCATCCCAGTCGTTTCTCATGTTTTTTCCTCAATTCGTCGTACATAAAGTTTTTAGAACTTATTATTTTTTTATTATACGCGAAAGCGGAAGAGAATATGTGGTTAGAGATTGGGCTAATAAGTGTATGATTGGATCGCATAGTGCCAGTTCTATGGTTTCAGAGACAAGTTGGATCTACTAAGAGGTCATGTTGGGTCTACTAAAAGGTAAAGTTGGATCACATTCCGCCAGTGCTATCGTTTCTAAGACAAGTTGAATCTATTAAGTGTCTAACTTGAATCCTCTATAGCCCATAACCTTAAAATAGCCAACCATGTAACTCCAATTACTCGAAAGCATTGCTCTCGCACCCACTCTTTGCAAAAACCTACTAACTTTCTGCTAATTTTAGAAATACATATATCAATTGTCCGAACTTTCTAAAAATGTATTGCTGAATGAAACTAATCCACGTAAAATTAAAGATGAAGATTTGTGCAACCGTTTGCACAAATTCTTTCAAATTTACTTTGAAAGCGATTACATCACCAACAAAACAGAGGAGGAAAGTGAGGAATGAAGAGAAAAAAACGAAGTTTTTCGATTCTTATGACCGTCGTCATGCTGCTAAGTGTCTGGTTACCATTTGTACATGGACCAAAAGCAAGCGCTCAAATGAGCCAGACACCCGTAGTCAGCAAGACAGATACGGAGGATCGTACTGTGCGTTTCACCTATGTCCGTGAAGATGCCAACTTTGGCGACTGGAACATTTGGGCTTGGAATACCGGTGTAAAAGATGATCAACTTGATTTTGAAACCTATGAAGGGACAAAGGCTATTGCAAACATTGCCGTTGGACCTGCTACTCAGCAATTTGGATTTGTTTTAAGAAGCACCTATGATTGGGATACAGGCGAGAAAGAGTTTGGGGATCGTTTTATTCCCGTAAATAAAAATGATTCTCTAACGAAAGCCATCATCACGAGTGGTGTAGAAGAAATTTTTGTTGTTCCGGACGGTTCAGCTCCGGTGATTCAACAAGGAGACGCCACATTCTTTTATCGTGACAAATCATTATTCGCAAACGATGCGATGGACACCATTGAAAAAGTCGAATTGAAATTTAATGGAGAAACGATCGAGATGACGTATGAACCGCAAAACGAGCGTTTCATCACAACGTATGAATCGATTCCAAATGGCAAAACGCCGTATAGTTACCTAGTGACTAGAAATGGAGTGACGGAAGAAGTGACCGATCCTTACAACACAGTGGACGGCGTGTCTTCGATTGATTTTCGTCAAGCGGATTTGACGGTTTCCGGTACTGTGTCACCGGCATCTTTCCATGCCAATCAACATGCAGTTCTGGACGTGTCACTTGAAGGGGTAACGGAAGATATCAAGATTTCAAAAATTACGGCGGATGTATCTGCTCTAGGTGGCAGCAGCCAGTTAGAAATTGATCCGGCACTTCAAAAAATCACGCTATCCGTAAAAGATGATGTGACGCCGGGCGTTAAAACGATTCCTCTCACAGTTACGGATTCGTATGGCAATACGTATAACGGGTCAGCGGAAGTAGAAGTAACGGCGTTTCAACAAACGGAAGGTGACTTCGACTGGGATGAGGCCATCATCTACTTTATGTTGACGGACCGCTTCTTTGATGGAGATGAAACGAATAACGATCCCTATAACCTCGGGTACGATACGAACAAACGCGGTACCTACCAAGGCGGGGACTTAAAAGGAATTACACAAAAACTCGATTATTTAGATGATCTAGGTGTGAATACGATTTGGATCAGCCCAATCGTTGAAAATGTGAAGTATGACGTACGCATGAATGAAGCAGGTGAACCGTATTATGCTTACCACGGCTACTGGGCAAATGATTTCGGTCAACTTAATCCGCACTTTGGAACCATGGAAGATTTCCATGAATTGATTGATGCGGCTCATGACCGTGACATGAAAATCATGGTCGATGTGGTATTGAATCACACAGGCTATGGCTTAAAAGAGTTGGACGCTATGAACAACCCTCCTGCAGGGTACCCAACTGATGACGACCGCGCGCGTTTTGCGAACCTTGTTCGTCAAGGGGCCAATGTAGGGTCGGATGAAATCCTTGGTGAACTTGCTGGACTTCCGGACCTGCGTACGGAAAATCCGACTGTGCGTCAACAAATCATTGATTGGCAAACAGCTTGGATTGATAAAGCCACAACCGGCAGTGGGAACACGATTGATTACTTCCGTGTCGACACCGTAAAGCATGTAGAAGATACGACGTGGATGGCGTTTAAAGCTGCTCTTACAGAAAAGAAATCGGATTTCAAACTGATCGGGGAAGCTTGGGGTGCACATGAAAACAACCAGCTTGGATACCTTGGGACTGGGATGATGGATTCCTTACTAGATTTTGAGTTTAAAAATACAGCCCGTTCGTTTGTGAATGGTCAACTAAAAGCAGCCAATGACCAACTGATTGCTCGTAATGACAAACTGGATAATACCGCAACACTTGGACAATTCCTAGGAAGTCATGATGAGGATGGGTTTTTACATTCTCTAGGTGGCGACGAAGGCAAATTGAAAGTTGCAGCTTCTCTACAAGCAACTTCAAAAGGGCAACCGGTGATTTACTACGGAGAAGAGCTTGGCCAAACAGGGGCCAATAATTATCCGCAGTATGACAACCGTTATAATTTCGCTTGGGATCAAATAGAAGGCAATGATGTGTTAGAACACTACACAAAAATCTTGAACTTCCGTGGTGACCATTCGAAAATATTTGCCAAAGGTGAACGTAACACAATCGGTGGATCGGATAAAGACAAGCTTATGCTGTTTTCGAGATCCTATAACGGTGATAGTGTCTATGTTGGACTTAATGTGGCTGAACAAGCGACGTCCATTGAACTGACTGTAAATTCACCAGATTCCGTAGTGACAGATGTCTACTCGAATCAAACATACACGGCAGACGAGCAGTCAAAAATGACGATCGTACTTCCTGCCATGGCTGACGGTGGAACAGTGCTGTTAACGGTTGAGGGAGGCGCAATCGTAGCTGCCAAAGCAGTTACAGGCGGTGAGGAAGAAGTTCTTCCAGTACCAGACAATCATTTACGCATTCACTACAAGCGTGATGACAACAATTACACCAATTACGGAGCATGGTTGTGGAATGACGTGAAATATCCATCGGCGAACTGGCCTGTCGGAGCGACCATGTTTGAACAAAAGGATAGCTACGGTGCATACATTGATGTGGAATTGGCAGAAGGCGCGAGAAACGTCGGTTTCCTCGTGATGGATGTGACAAAAGGCGATGCGGGGAAAGACGGGGGCGATAAAGGATTTACCATTGTCGACCCTGCGATGAATGAAATCTGGATCGAGCAAGGTTCTGATACTGTTTACACATATGAACCAGTCGACCTACCTGAAAATACAGTGCGCATCCACTATACGCGCACTAATGGTGACTATGAAAATCTAGGCATCTGGAACTGGGGCCAGGTGGTGAACCCCTCGGCCAACTGGCCAACAGGCGCTGTTGATTTTGACGGAGTAGACCGCTACGGTGCATACGCCGATATATCATTGACAGCAGATGCGAAAGAAATTGGTTTCTTGGTTGTGAATGAAGAGACACAGGAGAAAGATGGCGGCAATAAGACGTTTAACTTACTCGATAAATACAATCGTCTATGGATTCAACAAGGAGATGATACGGTCTACATCTCTCCTTACCAAGACGTGGCAACCGGGCTCGTTTCCGGAGAGGTCATTGGCGAAAACACTATTTCTCTTAACTTCACGATGACGGATGGTCTAGATATAGACCAACTTAAGTCCGGTCTTCAGATTCGAGATAGTGAAGACGCAGAAGTGACGATTGAGTCGGTTCAAATTGTCGACAATAAGAAAGTAGAAGTGACAGCAAACTTCTCTCTAGACAATGTTCCACTGTCCATCACATATGCTGGTCGTACAGTTTCTGCGACGTCGGGATGGCGTTTAATTGATGAACTTTATGGATATGACGGAAAACTAGGTGCACTTTATTCTAATGGAGATGCAACGCTCAAACTGTGGGCACCAAAAGCGACAAAAGTCGTTGCAAACTTCTTCGATAAAGATGATGCGGCGACATTCATCGGCAGTGTGGACCTGACAATGGGCGAACATGGTGTTTGGTCGAAAAAAGGAATAGCAACTGAACTAAATGTCGATGATGTGAAAGGTTATTACTATCAATACGAAGTTACGAATGCAGGCGTCACCAAAACGGTGCTTGATCCGTACGCTAAATCGATGGCCGCATTCACGGTCAATACAGAAGGACAACCAGGTCCGGACGGAGATACCGTCGGGAAGGCTGCCATTATTGACCTTGAGGGAACTGACCCAGTAGGGTTTAGTCATGCTGAGATTGATGGTTACGAAAAACGAGAAGACGCAGTGATCTATGAGATCCACGTCCGAGACTTCACTTCCGATTCGTCTATAAGTAAGGAGTTGACTAACCGTTTCGGAACCTACGCAAGTTTCGTCGAGAAACTGGACTACATCAAGTCACTTGGCGTGACGCACGTTCAGCTTCTTCCGGTCATGGCTTGGTACTTCGGTGATGAGACCGGAATGACTGAACGCGAACTTGAGTATTCCGCAGGTGGCAATGAATACAATTGGGGGTATGACCCTCATGGTTACTTCTCTCCAGACGGAGCTTACTCGCAAGATGCGACCAATCCGGAACTACGTGTCAAAGAACTGAAGGCACTCATTGATGCTATCCACGATTCCGGTATGGGGGTTGTACTTGATGTCGTCTATACACATATGGCGAAAGCAAGTCACCTCAATGATATCGTACCAGACTATTATTTCTACCAAGATGCAAACGGCAACTTTCTTGGTGGATTCGGAAACAACTTAGCAACGAATCACAAAATGGCAGAAAAACTCATGATCGACTCTGTGAAATATTGGTTTGACGAATACAAAATTGACGGCATGCGCTTTGACATGATGGGAGACGCGACGTATCCGTCCATTCAAAAAGCCTATGATGTGGCTGCCGCAATCAATCCAGACGCTCTGTTCATTGGAGAAGGCTGGCGCACATTTGCGGGTCATATCGCGGAACCAGACCTTGCAGGAATGGGAGCAGACCAGGACTGGATGAACAAAACAGATGACGTCGGGGTCTTCTCTGATGAAATTCGCAATGAACTCAAGTCCGGTTTTGGATCTGAAGGCGAACCACGCTTTATTACAGGTGGTGCGCGTTCCATACAAACCATCTTTAATAACATCAAAGGTCAACCATCGAATACGGCTCATGACGATCCAGGCGACATGGTGCAGTACATCGAGGCCCATGACAATTTAACACTCTATGATGTCATTGCCCAGTCAATCAAAAAAAATCCAGCGATTGCGGAAAATAATCTAGAGATTCACAAACGTATTCGTGTAGGAAACGCCTTGGTGTTAACATCTCAAGGAACCGCATTCCTACATGCTGGTCAAGAATTCGGCCGGACAAAACAATGGTTTAGTGAAGGGGTTCCGGAACAAAAGTATCATGAACTAAAAGATGAGAGTGGCAATTCATTTGGCTACTTCATCCATGATTCGTACGATTCGTCCGATGCCGTCAATAAGTTTGACTGGCAAAAAGCAGAGAACGCTGAGCTGTTCCCTGTGAACCATGTGACTAGTGAATATACGAAAGGCTTGATTGCACTTCGTAAATCCACGAATGCGTTCCGTTTAGGTGACAAAAATCTTGTGGATTCAAACGTGACACTTCTTGATATTCCGGAAGTGAAAGACAATGATTTAGCAATTGCTTATAAAGCACAGTCGACGGATGACACCGGTACGTATTACGTGTTTGTGAATGCGGACAACAAGAGTCGCATATTCTCATTGAACAATCTAGACCTTACAAAAGGTGCTGTCGTTGTCGATAACGACGAAGCGGGCACGAAAAACGTCAAAGAAGCATCAGGATTTACCTTATCGAAAGATCAACTGACTCTAGACGGATTGACTACGGTAGTAATCATGGTATCTGAGAAACCTGTCGACATACCTGTACAGAATCCCGCACCACCAGTACCAGGTGGACCACAGGATATCCTGTTGCCTCCTGGTGCAGTGGAAGTGATTCGAACCGTCCACACGAATGGCACTGTAGATGTTATGACGCGCACCCTCGCAAATCAAGTGGATGCCATCGTCTCAAGTATCTCCGAAACAAAGAACGTGATTCGCGTTAAGTTAGAGGACGCTCAGCCAAGAGAACGAATGATGGCGGCGCTTCCGGCACGGCTCGTTACAGAAGCAGTAAAGAAAAATAAGCAGATTATGGTGTCGGTCGAAGCAACAGATGCCGTTTATCACTTGCCACTTTCTGAAGTGGATGTAGCTACCCTTGCAGCAGAACTCGAGGTGTCAGTAGATGCTTTCGAACTGATTATCTCCGTTAACCCGGTCGACAATCCAATTTCTACACTATCCGCTGTTTCCAAAGCTGTGGAGTTTAAAGTAGAAGCAGTTAGTGGCCCGAATCGAGTAGAAGTGAATACATTCAAGCATTATGTGACACGAGAAATCGTCCTTGACAAGAATGTGAACCCGTCAAAAGCCGTTGCAGTGAAAGTGGAGGAGGACGGTTCATTCACAGCTGTGCCAACGACGTATGATGGAAATGTTGCGCAGGTTCATTCGCTGACGAATTCCTTCTATGTGGTTGTCGAGCAGTCGAAAACTTTCCGAGATATCGGCTCAGGACATTGGGCGAAAGGTTACATCGAAACGCTTGGCTCGAAGTACATCGTTAACGGAAAGTTAGACGGCACGTATGCTCCTTCTGTAGACATGACCAGAGCAGAATTCACAGTCCTTCTCGTGCGAGCCCTCGGTTTATCAGGCCAATCGTATGACGGACGATTCTCGGATGTGACAGGCAACGAGTGGTTCAATAAGAATGACGAATTGATGGCTGCGATCCATTTCGGCATCATTCAAGGTAAGGCAGATGGAACGTTTGCACCGAATGAGAAATTGACACGCACGCAAGCAGCTGTCATGATTGCTCGTGCTCTCGACCATGACATGTTAGACCTTGACGCAACTATTTATGATACGTCTAAACGTGTATCGCAGTTGAAAGACCACGAAACGATGTCTTCTTGGTCCAAATCAAGCATTGAAAAAGTGTACCAGGCAGGCATCATGTCTGGTATGGCGAATGGTCACTTCGATCCGCAAGGATACACAAAGCGTGACCAAATGGCGAAAATCCTTGCTGAGTTCTTGAAAGTGGCAGGATTGATGTAACTTCAAACAGGCCTATTCTGTATAGTCAAAACAGAATAGGTCTTTGTTGTGTTAAAATTACAAAAAAATCGTGAAATTAATGATTGAAAGAGGATACATATGAAAAAAACAATATCTTGGGGAGCTATTATAGGGTGTGCGGCGGTTATCTTTTATTTATCAAACCAACCTGCCGCGGTTTCTAAAGAGTTAAGTGGTCAAGTAAAGTCGATCATAGAAGGTGTCATACAATTGATGAAAGGAACCTCTGATGAGCCAGTAGTCATCTCACACAATACACTTCGAAAAACAGCTCATTACCTTATTTACTTAGTACTCGGGTTTCTTCTAATGATTGTATTGATGAAGGAGGGAAAGAACCTAAATAGATTTTTCATCGTCGTACTTATGAGTGCACTATTCGCTTGTACCGATGAGTTACACCAGCAGTTCATTTTAGGGAGGTCAGGAGAGCTTCGTGACGTTCTCATTGATACGTTGGGTGCTGCAACAGGGGGACTTGTATTACTAGGAATCGTTAATATTACTCGATCTATTAAAGAAAAATCATCATTGTGAAATCTGACCTACTAAGCGGTAAATTTGAAAAATTGATTACTTTTATTGTTAAGAATTTGTGTATTTCTTTCGGTAGTGTCAAAATAGTATTAATGAGTTGTCTCTATTCACTTATTTACACCTATGCCTTCTCAAGAATTCACATGCTATACTGAAAATAGGGAAAAGATGTAAAGGAGGGGCGGGAATGCAAGTTTTAGTAGTCGGTGGGCTTGGGTACGTCGGAAGCCATACCTGTTTGTCTTTGTTAGAAGCAGGACATTCGGTGCATATCGTGGATAATTTAGAAAACAGTTCGCTTGAAACGTTTAAATTGCTTGAGAAACTTTCCGGAAAAACAATTCCGTGGCATCGATTCGATGTCTCCGATGAGATTCAATTAAAACATTTGTTTACAGCTCATTCGTTTGACGCCGTTATCTATTTAGCAAGTCCATCTCCTAATAAGCAAAGCAGTGATGTCAAAAAGCAGACCATTTCTAGTGTAATCAAAGTCTGTGGGGTTTCGGGTATTGCAAAGTTAGTGTATCTGTCGAGTGCAGGAAGTCTGGATTCCAATTTTAAGCTCGAAAATGAAATCTATCAAGAAGCTAATACATATGGAGTGAAAGCTATCCTTTTGAGACCAACGACGATTTCCGGATGTCACCCATCGGGAATGTTGCCAATAGGCTCTCCGTATGCCTTAATTAATCAAGTAGGTTCTGTAGCTTCGAACGAAGAAGAAAAGGTACGTGTCTTTGGAGCGGATTACGGGACCAAGGATGGTACTGCCGCCCGCGATTATCTTCATGTGTTGGACGTAGCGCAAGCCATCACAACGTCGACTGGAAGCTTTCTGCTAAGAAGAGGGACGTATCAACTAAGTACGGGTGTGAGCACGACCGTTCTGGAAATGATTAATACGTATGAAGTGGTGAATCGTCTGGCAATTCCTTGTGAAGTGATTGAACGCACGGCAGCGGATGCTTTGGGTGTGGAAACGGACCTGCAGAGTTTCCGTGAAGTGACGACTTGGGAGCCGCAAAGAAGTTTAGAAGATATCTGTCGAGACATCCATAGTGTTAAATCGATTTATGAACTAATTTAGGGGAATACTGCAATCCATAAAATTTATATGATATTATCACGCGTGTTGATTAACCAAAATCAGGAAGTCTCAATTGCGTGAATAAGCCTGTACCCATCTACGACCT